>CAMBHC010000106.1 GCA_945866285.1 Candidatus Sulfopaludibacter sp. SbA3
CCAGACGTTGAAGCTGATCCCCAGCCACGTGCTGGGGTTTGAAGGCGAGATGCTCGGCGTGCTCGGGTTCAGCGCCGCCGCCGGGTTGCTGGTGGTGATGCCGTTCCTCGATCGCCACGCCGCAGACGGGCGGCCCAGCAAAGTGATCACCGCCGCGGGAATTCTCGCGGTCGTTTACATGGTCGTGTTCACCATATATGGCTACCTGGCCTCGTAACCTGATTGGTCCGGCTAAAGCCGGACTCTACATTCTTGCCGGTGCTGCGCTGGTGCTCGCGGTGGCGGCGCCCGCCGCCGCCCAGTCGGCACAAGCCTCGGGATGCGAGACGTGCCACAAGGAGCATCCCTCACCGGTGCTGTCCGCGCCGGCGAAAGACTTCGGCGCCACGGATGTGCATCGCGAACGGGGCTTCACCTGCGTCGATTGCCATGGTGGCAACCCGAACGAGACCGACAAGGTCCGGGCCAAGGCGCCGTCGACGGGCTTCAAGGGCAAGCCCGCAGGCCAGGCCATCATTGCGGTCTGCTCGCGGTGCCATAGCGACGGCACGTTGATGCGGAAGTACGCGCCCAAGCAGCGCATCGATCAGGCCACCGAATACGCCACGAGTGTGCACGGGCAGCAACTCGCCAAGGGCGACACCAAGGTCGCGACCTGCCTCAGTTGCCATGGCGCGCACGGGGTGCGGCTGGTGAGCGATGCCAAGTCACCCGTGTATCCGGGCAACGTCGCCGCGACGTGCACCCAGTGCCACGCCGATCCCGAACGGATGACCGGCTACAAGCTGCCCGACGGATCGCCGTTGCCGACCGACCAGCGCGTGAAGTACGAGCGGAGCGTGCATCACGCGGCCATGGTGCAGCGCAATGACCTGTCGGCCCCGACCTGCAACGACTGCCACGGCAACCACGGGGCGGCCCCCCCGGGCGTGGGCGCCGTGACTAACGTGTGCGGCACCTGCCATGGCGTGTTCGCGACCAAGTTCGCGCTGAGCACCCATAGCCAGATCTTCGACAAAGGCTGCGTGGAGTGCCATAGCAACCATGAGATCGCCAAGCCGACCGATGCGCTGCTTGGCACTGACAAGACCAGCCTGTGCGTCACCTGCCACAGCGAGGGCGACAACGGCTTCAAGGCTGCCGCCGGCATGCGGACGGAAATTGAGAAACTGAAGGCGGCCATCGATCGCTCGCGCACCTTGATCGCTACCGCTGAGAACGCCGGCATGGAGATGGGCGCCCAGTCGCTCGCCCTTCGCGAAGCCGGCAACCACCTCACCCTGGCGCGCACCGAAATGCACGCCTTCGACCCCAAGCCGGTCGACACTGTCCTTCAGGCGGGCCTGGCGCTGACTGCCAAGATTGACACCGACGGCCAGGCCGCCCTGGACGAGGTCTCGTTCCGCAAGACCGGACTGGCGGTGTCATTGGGCGCCATCCTGCTGGTGGTCGTCGCGCTCTGGTTGAAGATTCGAAGCCTCAAAGCCGCAGATTAAACACAGCTTGGGCGCCAGCTACGGCAACCGCCCCTACGAGGGGCACCGGGTGTTCGCGCGCGTGCTCTGCCGCTCCTGAGTCCCGCAGCAAGAAGACAACAGGGCGGCCCGGGGCCGCCCTGTTGTCTGGTACCGAGGCGCGCTATTTGCCGCCGGGTACCAAGGTCACGTCACCGCCGTCGAGGTCGTAGCGAGCGCCGACAATCTTCAGTTCCCCCTTCGCCGCCATTGCGGTCAGCGCCGGGCTGCGCTTGTTGATCGCCGACAGCACCTCGCGGACGTTTTCCGCGATTGCCTTGTTGAGCAGGTCGGTCTGGTCAGGGTCGGCCTTGGCGCGACTGGCCGCCGGCGCAATCACGTCGATGATGCTGTCGATGTTGCCGCCAACTTTCTCGCCCTTGACGGCGGCGTTAACGGCGCCGCAGTACTCATGGCCCAGGACCATCAGGAAGCGGGCACCGAGCACTTGGGCGCCGTACTCGAGGCTGCCGAGCGCGTGCGAATCGGCGATGTTGCCGGCGACCCGGACCACGAACAGGTCGCCGAGGCCCTGGTCGAAGAGGATCTCGGGCGGCACGCGCGAGTCGGCGCAGCTCAGGATCATCGCGAACGGCTTCTGCCCCTTGGCGACCTCGGTGAGCCGGGCCCGATCCTGGTTGGCATGCACGCTCTTACCGGCGACGAAGCGCGCATTCCCGGCCATCAGTCGCGTCAACGGGTCGGTCGGAGCGGGTTGAGCCGAGACGGTCGCAGCCAGGATCAGGACCGTCAGTGTCACCATCGGTCGAAACATCGGAAAACTCCTGTGCCGATGCGAGCGACCCGGACTTGGGTCGGCGTTCCCGGCAACTGGCACCAGTCTCGCAGGTTCCGGCCGCATAACAGACTAGATAATCCTGTGCCAACTGATACGTTTTCTAACTAGCTTCCGCAGCGCGGCGAGGCCGCCCGGCCGCGCAACAAGTAGATAGTTCGGGCGCCGGGCGACATGGCGGCATGAATGCCAGACGAGCGTTTAGGGCTTGATCGGATGGTGATGTACGCCGGTCACACCGTCGCCCAGCAGCACCGTCCCCATTAGTCCGCCATCGGCGTGATCGAGAATGTGGCAGTGGAACATCCACTCGCCCGGACGCTCGTCGAACGTCACCAGCAGCCGCGCGGTCGTCTTCATCGGAATGTTGACGGTGTCCTTCCACGCCAGCGGCCGCACCGCCTCGCCCTTCTCATCGATCATCTGAAAGAAGAACCCGTGCAGGTGGAACGGGTGGTCCCAGTCACTGTCGTTCTTGATCGTCCAGAGCTGCGTCTCACCCACCTTCGCCACGAACGGCTTGGCCTTCCAGAACGGGACGCCGTTGACGCGGAACTCTGACTTGCCGTTGTCCATCGGTGGCAGTGTGAGCACCACGCTCACCGGCGTCGCGCCCTTCGTGATCGGCTTCGGAATCTCGCGCGACACGCGGAACGGCGCAGCGGTGAGCGGCGGCTGGTTCGTGAACTCCACCGTCATCACGTCTTCGACGCCGCGATACTGGACGCTGCCGTAGCCGCGGTTGTAGAGCATGGCCCTCAGCATCAGCGGCGTGCCGGCCTTGCCCTTTGGCGTCACGATCACGTCGACGCGCTCGCCGGGCGTGACCAGCAGGATGTCGCTCGTCACCGGCCGCTCTTGAAGACCGCCATCCGTGCCGACCACGGTGAACGGCTGCCCTTCGAGATCGAGATAGAAGAACCGGCTCTTGGCGGCGTTGACGATGCGCCAGCGTTGCGGGGCGCCGGGACGGGCGCGCAGCACCGGGTGGTGGCGGCCGTTGAGCAGCACGTAGTCGCCTTCGCGGCCGAAGACCATGCCGGCGGATCCGCCGCTGTCGCCGGGTTCGAGCTTGCCCTTGGCATCGAAGCCGATGTCGCTCAATACGAGCGTGACCTGGTCGGCGATACCGACTTCGTCTTCGGGATCCTCGACCATCAGCGCGCCGTAGAGGCCAAAGCCCACCTGGGCCGCCGACATCACGTGCGGGTGATACCAATACAACCCGGCGTCGCGGACGATGAAGTCGTAGGTGAACGACTCACCCGGCTTCACCTCGGGCTGCGATACATCGGGCACGCCGTCCATTTCGATCGGCACGCGCACGCCGTGCCAGTGCACGGTGGTTGGGTCCTGCAGTTGGTTCTTGAAGTGAACGATCAGCCGGTCGCCGACGCGGGTCTTGACCAGCGGTCCGGGCAGGCCGCCGTCATAGGTCCAGGCCTGCACGCGCTTGCCCGGCGCGATCTCCACCTCGGCGAGCTGGGCCGTCAGGGTGATCTCGACCACCTTGGGGTCGGGATTGGTGTCGACGGCCTCGCGCAGCTTGAGGTTCGCGTCCCATCCGGCGGGCGCCAGTGACTGCGCGGCGGCCAAAGTGGGCGTGAGCAGGCACAAAACGAGCAAGCTGAGCGTGGTCATGACGTACCTAACGTGCAAGTTGTGATCCAGTGAGCATCGCCTGACACCCAGGCCTGCCATGCGGAATTCCTCGCATTCACGGGAATTATCCCATCGCGGCCACCTCGTTCAGAGCTGCGAAGACCAGCGGCGGCCGGTGGCACGGTCTGTGCTCTGTCATTCAGGTAGGGATGACTTTAGCCACACTCACTTCTATCGCTGGCGGATCGATGGCGCGGTTCACGAGGCGTTTCATGGGCGCACTGGTGCTTGACCCGTTGACGTTCGAAGACGTCGAGGCCGATCGCCAGTCGGGCAGTCAGGCGGCACTCGTGGTGGTCATGGCGTGCCTCGCTGGCGGCTTCGCCGCCGTCGGCAGTTCGTCGATGACGCCGGCGACCTTTGCGCTTGGGATGGCGGCCACGCTCGGCGCGTGGGTCGTCTGGGCACTGCTGATTACGACCATCGGCACGCATCTGTTTCCGGAGCCGGAGACCAGCAACCGGCTCGGAGAGTTGCTGCGGACCATGGGCTTTGCGGCGGCGCCGGGCATCTTCCTGGCCTTCGGCGCCATGCGCAGCGCGGCGCCCTTTGCGTTCGCCGTCGCGTCGATCTGGATGATTGCTGCCACGGGGCTCGCCGTGCGGCAGGCGCTCGATTACCGCAGCCTGGGCCGCGCCGTCTTTGTGTGCGTCACAGCGTGGCTGTTGACGTTCGGCATCACGGCGGCCACCGGCATGTTGCTGGCGCGGCCGGTCAGCTAGGATGTTCTCGGCGAGGCGTGGTTGCACGGCACGTTCACGTACGTCTTGTATAGCGAGTAAGAGCGGTTCTCACCGTGTAAGGGATTGGAGTAGCATCACAGCATGCGAATCAAATACATGGCGGCAGCCTTCTCGGCCATGGCGATCACGGGCCTTGGGCTCGTCGCCACGGCCGAGCAGAAACCTGTCGCGACGGCCAAGCCGGCCGCCACTTCGGTGGTGGTCTACAAATCCCCGACTTGAGGGTGCTGCAGTGCCTGGATTCAACATCTCCAGGCGCAAGGCTTCCAGGTGGAAGCCAACAACGTCAACGACTCTCAACTGCGAGCGGTCGGCATGCAAGCCGGCGTCACCGACGAGCTGTCGTCGTGCCATACCGCAAAGGTCGGCGGCTACATTGTTGAAGGCCACGTCCCGGCCGATGACATCAGGCGCCTGCTGAAGGAAAAGCCGGCCATTGCCGGTATTGCCGCGCCCGGCATGCCGATGGGGTCGCCCGGCATGGAGCAGGGCGGCATGAAGCAGCCGTACAACGTGATGGCGTTCACCAAGGACGGCAAGACGTACGTCTTCGCCAAGCATTAGGTCCTAACAGGAGGTTCGAAGATCAGGAGATAAATTACTTCTCCTGATTTCCGGGCCTTCTGTTCTCCTGTTCGACGGCACTCCAATATGACCACGTCATCGGCGGCATCGCGGATGCTGTTGATCATGCTGCGGGAGCCGAAGCCGGCCGCCTGGACTACTCGGGCACCGGTTGGACGTGCTGAAGCGGAGCTGCCAAAGTAGAGCCGACGGCCCCAGGCCGCGATCCCAAGGGACCGCGGCCTGGTGGCCAGGCGCCATTCGCCTAGAACAGGAACTTCGCTGCCAACTGCACGTTGAACGGCTCGCCGGCGCCAATGCCAGGCGCGCCGTTGGCGTTGCGCGTGTTGGTCATCAGGCCGAAGCTCGTCGAGCTCGACATGACCACGCCCGGGTTGGCCCAGTTGGTCGTATTCAACAGGTTGAAGATCTCGAAACGCAGCTGCAGCGAGGTGCCGCCGCTGAGCTTCGTGGTCTTGAACAGCGACAGGTCGACGGTCCTGAACCCTGGGCCATACAGCGCATTGCGCGCCAGGGTTCCGTAAGTGCCCGCCGCCGGCGCCGCGAACGCCGCCGGGTTGAAATACTGGAACGACTGTGGCGTCGATGGCTGCGTGATGCCGGCGTAGGGATCGCCGATCTGGTTGGGCCGATCCTGCCGCTCACCCGTGCCGCTGTTGTCGGTTCCGGTCGTGATGTTGAAAGGCGTCCCGCTCTGCAGCGTCACGATCGTGTTGAGCTGCCAGCCGTCTCCCAACCGCCCCGAGCCGAACGCCGGGAGGTTGTACGTGAAGCCGGCCGTCACGACGTGTCGGATGTCGAACGCGGCATTGCCCCAGTCGGCCTCGATGTCGTACGAATTGAGCGGCAGCGTGTTCCTCGCTTCTGAGCCATTGTCCATCGCATGTCCCAGCGTGTAGTTCAGGCGGCCCGAGAGGCCGTGCCACTGGCTCTGGACCAGCGACATCTGCAGCGAGTTGTACTCCGAGCGGCCAATCGACTCGAGCATGTTGATCGCGCCCAGCTCCGGATACCGCGTCGCGTACGGCCGGCGCGCCTGCGACAGGCTGGTTCCGGCGGTCGGCTGGTTGATGTCGCGCATCAGTGCCAGGCGGTGGCCCCTCGTCCCGACGTAGCCCACCTGCACGATGGTCGAGGGGCCGATCTGCTGCTCGACGTTCACGTTGAAGTTGACGACGTACGACAACTTCAGGTCCTGGCTCACGCCAAACGCGCCGTACGGCGGCACCGACGTCGTGCCGAAGATCGGCACGTCTTTGGTGACCGTCTGCCGGCGCTGCGTGATCGAGTACACCGGCGTCTCGCCGCCAGGGTTGTTGCCGACCCCAAGCGCCCCGCCGTTGGCGAAGCCGGTGTTCGCCGTGAAGAACGCGACCGCAAACATGTCGTAGAAGAGGCCGTAGCTGCCACGAATCACGGTCTTGCGGCTTTCGGTGGGCACCCAGGCGAAGCCCGCGCGTGGCGAGATCGCGTCCTTCTGGGACGGGTACAGCGAATCCGTCGACACCATGCCCTGGTCGGGCAGGAAGTTGGTGAGCTTCGCGTCGCTGGCGCCCAGGACACCCGGCAGCGTGTAGCGCGCGCCGAAATTGAGCGTCAGGCTCGGCGTGGCGGACCACACGTCCTGGAAGAACAAGTCGACGGAGTTCTGGAAGTAGTCGTGGCGCGTGTTGCCCTGGACGATGATGCCCGTCACGTAGCTGCCGGCCATGAAATCGGCCAGCGACTTGAGCGCCGCACTCGCCTGCGCCGTCGGCAGCGAGGCCCACGGGCCGACCGTGCCGTCATACGTGAAGGTGCCGCGCTTGTTGCTGTCGTAGAAGATGTTCAGGTCCGCCAGCCGGAACTCGCCGCCGAACTTGAGCTGATGCGCGCCCCGTGCGTACGACATGTTGTTGGTGAAGTGCAGCGTCTTGTCGATGCGGCCCAGGGGCTGCGTGCCTCCCACTGCGGCAAACCCGTTGATGGTGACATTGGGCGGCCCGGCCAGGGCGGGATCGGTCACGCCGGTGTTGAAGCCCATCGCGATCGGATTGGCCGAAGTGTCGTTCGAGTTGAACGTCTGCTTGAAGTAGTTGAAGCCGACCACGAGCTGATTCACGAGGCGCGACGTCAACACCGACGTGGAGACCAGCGACACGTTGTGCATGCGGCTCGGCACCGCCTGGAAGTACGCCAGGTACGGTGAGTTGGTGGTCGCGACCTGGTCGCCACCGCCGCCGAAATACCGCGACGACAAGCCGTACTTCTCGTTGAACTGCTGGTCGATCTTGAAGATCCCGTTGGCGCTGTCGTAGGTGTTGTTGTCGGTGCTCACGAAGTTCTGGGCGATCGCCGGGCCGGTCCGGCTTTCCTGGGGCCAGAGCGCCAGCATGTTCACGGCCACCGGATTCACCGGCACGTTGAACTGATTCAGCAGCTGGGTCGCGTTCGCCACCCACGCATTCGACGGCGCCGTCGTCGGGATGGTGTTGCCGGCGGTCAGCTTCTGGATTTCGAGGGTCGTGAAGAAGAATGCCTTGTTCCTGACAATCGGACCGCCGGTCGAGAAGCCGTACTGGTTGTTGCGAATCGGCCGCTTCGGCGTGCCGGGCGCCGCCACCGGCGAGCTCGCGGCCAGCTTCTCGTTACGGTTGAAGTAGTAGCCGCTGCCGTGAAAGACGTTGGTGCCCGACTTGATGACGAGGTTCACGGTGGAGCCGGCGTTGCGCCCCGTTTCCGCCTGCCCGCCCGACTGCACCGAGAACTGATCGATCGCCTCGATCGGGAGGAGCGTGCCGGCGATGCCGGAGACGCCGCCCTGGTTCACCGCCGCGGTGTTCTGGAAAGCGTCGTTGTTGTCGGCGC
>CAMBHC010000107.1 GCA_945866285.1 Candidatus Sulfopaludibacter sp. SbA3
GCCGCCGCGATACATCAGGTCCACGATCAGTTTCAGCTCGTGCAGGCACTCGAAGTATGCGATCTCGGGCTGGTAGCCGGCTTCCACCAGCGTTTCAAAGCCGGCCGTCACGAGCGCGCTCACGCCGCCGCACAGTACGGCCTGCTCGCCGAACAGATCGGTTTCGGTTTCTTCCGAGAAGGTCGTCTCGATCACGCCGGCGCGCGTGCAGCCAATGCCCTTGGCATAGGCGAGCGTGGCGGCGCGGGCCGTGCCGGTGGCGTCCTTATGGATCGCCATCAGGCCGGGGACGCCGGCGCCTTCCTTGAACACCTCGCGCACGCGATGGCCCGGCGCCTTCGGCGCGACCATCGAAACGTCGACGCCTTCGGGCGGGGTGATCCAGTTGAAGCGGATGGCAAAGCCGTGCGCGAACATGAGCATCTTGCCTGGGGTCAGGTGCGGCTCGATGTCCGTCTTGAACAAGCCGGGCTGCACCAGGTCGGGCACCAGCATCATGATGACGTTGCCCCACGCCGCCGCGGCGGCCGGTGCCATCGGCGTGAAGCCCGCGGCCTCGGCCGCGCGCCAGCCACGGCTGCCCGGACGCACGCCGACGCGCACGTCGCCGCCGCTATCGCGCAGGTTCATCGCGTGGGCATGGCCCTGCGATCCGAAACCCATCACGGCGACCTTGCGTCCCAGGATGGCTGCTACCTCAACGTCCGCGTCGTGAATCATCGTCGCCATAATTCGAATCCCTTACTCCTCTAACGGGCTTGCCATGGCAGTCCAGTCCTCAACCGCGAGGACGCCGACCTGTTTGCCAAGCAGCGACACGATGCGCGCGGCGGTCTTCTCGGAACTGTCAAACATGATGGTGGCCTGCACTGTGGCGCGGTCATGCGACGCCACCGCGGTGAAAGCTTCGGCGCGTACGCGCTGGCGCCGCAGGATCGACGCGACGCGATCGAGCGCAGCAATGTCGTGTTCGTAGCGGACGACGATTGTTCGCGGCCTGGCGTCTTCGGTCATTGCAGGTCGGCTCCCGTCTCGACGAGCGACGGCGAACCCGGCCGGCGAATCATGTCGTTCAGCGCCGAACCTGGCGAGACCATCGGGTACACGGTGTCTTCCTGGACGACCCGGAAGTCCATCACGACGGCCCCGGTTGAGGCACGCGCGTGCCGCAGGGCATCTTTCATCTCGGCGCGCTTGGTGACGCGGACTCCGGGCAGCCCGTGGGCATCGGCGAGCTTGACGTAGTCAGGCGACGTCATCGGCGTGGACGAGTAACGGCGACCGTGGAAGAACTGCTGCCACTGCCGCACCATGCCGAGGTAGCCGTTGTTGATGATGGCGACGTTGACCTTGACGTTCTCCTGCACCATCGTCTGCAGTTCGGCCTGGGTCATCTGGAAGCCGCCGTCGCCGACGATCGCCCACACTTCCTTGTCGGGGCGCGCCATCTTGGCGCCAATTGCCGCCGGCAACCCGAAGCCCATCGTGCCGAGGCCGCCCGAGGTGATGAAGGTGCCGGGCTCACTCACTTTGTAGTACTGCGCGGTCCACATCTGGTGCTGGCCGACGTCGGTGACGATAATCGCCTTGCCGGCGGTGGCTTTCCAGATGTCGTGGATGACGTGCGCGGCGCACAACTTGCCATCGTCGGGCAGCTCGTCGATCTCGCGGACCGTTGGTCCGCACGCGAGATCGCCGATGCGCGTGAGCCACGCGTCGTGACGCTTCGCCTCGACCTGTGGCAGCCATTCGCCCAGCACGGCCTTGAGGTCGCCCTGCACCGCGACATCGGCGCGCACGTTCTTGTGCAGTTCCGATGGGTCGATGTCGATGTGAATCTTCCTGGCGTGCTGCGCGTATTCAGTCAGCTTACCGGTCACGCGATCGTCAAAGCGCATGCCGAGCGCGAGCAGTAGGTCGGCTTCCTGGATCGCGTCGTTGACCCAGGCCTCGCCGTGCATGCCCATCATGCCGAGGTTCAGCGGATGCTGGGCCGGCAAGCAGCCGATGCCGAGCAGGGTCATGGCGACGGGGATGTGCGCACGCTCGGCCAGCGTCAACAGTTCGGCCATGGCGCCGCTCTTGAGAATGCCGTGGCCGGCGAGAATCACCGGACGCCTGGCCGATGCGAGCAGTTCGGTGGCTTCCTCGAGTGACGTTCGGAGAGCGACCGCTTTAGCGGTCGCTGAGTCGGCATCGGCGCGGCGACGGCTAAAGCCATCGCCCTCCGAACGAGGGCTAAAGCCATCGCTCTCCGAATGCTCGGACATCGGCTCCCAGTCGGTCTCTTCCTGCTGTGCGTTCTTGGTGATGTCCACCAGCACCGGCCCCGGGCGGCCCGAGGTGGCCAGCCGGAAGGCGGCGCGCAGGGTCGGGGCAATGTCCTTGGCCTTCGTCACCAGGTAGTTGTGCTTGGTGATCGGCAGGGTGATGCCGGTGATGTCGGTTTCCTGGAACGCATCGGACCCCAGCAGTGCCTCGGGCACCTGGCCGGTGATGCAGATGAGCGGGATCGAATCCATCATCGCGGTGGCGATGCCGGTCACCAGGTTGGTGGCGCCTGGCCCTGAGGTCGCGATGGCGATGCCGACCTTGCCGCTGGCGCGCGCATAGCCATCGGCCATGTGCGTCGCGCCCTGTTCGTGGCGCACCAGCACGTGGCGAATCGGGTGGTCAAGCAGCGCGTCGTAGGCCGGTAGAATGGCGCCGCCCGGATAGCCGAAGACGGTGTCCACGCCTTGTTCGATCAGGCACGACCAGATGATGTGAGCGCCACGCTGCTTCATAATTGAATCCTGTCGGTCCGCCGTTTCTCGAAGGCAGAGATCTCCGCGTCATTCGCGAGAATCAAGTCGATCTCGTCCAGGCCCTCGAGCAGCCGCTGCCGCGAGGCGTCGTCAAACGCAAAGCGCTCGGTGAGTCCCTGCGCATCGCGGACTTCGCAGCGCGCGAGGTCAATTACTAGTTCGTAACCAGTGCCGGCTTCCGCACGATCGAGAATCGTGTTCATCGCAGATTCACTGAGGGCGACCGGCAGCAGGCCGTTGCCGATCGCGTTGTTGCGGAAAATGTCGGCAAACGACGGCGCCAGGACGACGCGGAAACCGGCGTCCAGCAGAGCCCACGCCGCGTGTTCACGCGACGAGCCGCAGCCAAAGTTCGGCCCGGCCGCAAGAATGGTCGCGCCGGCGTAGGCCGGCTGGTTCAACGGGAACGCCGGGTCCAGCTCGCCGGTAGCTGTGCGGCGCCAATCGTGAAACAGGAACGGCCCGAACCCCGTGCGCTCGATACGCTTCAGGACGTTCTTCGGGATGATCTGATCCGTGTCAACGTGGCTCCGGCGCAACGGCGCGACCAGCCCTTGATACACGCGGAATGGGACACCCATTAGCGGTACTCCCACTGGCGGACGTCGGTGAAATGGCCTTCGATGGCAGCGGCGGCCGCCATGGCCGGACTGACCAGGTGCGTGCGTCCGCCGCGGCCCTGGCGGCCTTCGAAGTTGCGGTTGCTGGTGGAGGCACAGCGTTCGCCTTCACCGAGCACATCGTCGTTCATGCCCAGGCACATCGAGCAACCCGGTTCGCGCCACTCGAAGCCGGCGGCGGAGAAGATCCGGTCGAGGCCGTCGCGTTCGGCTTCGGCCTTCACCTGCTGTGAGCCCGGCACGACCAGCGCGCGGACGCCGGCGTGAACGCGATGGCCTCGGACCACATCCGCGGCCGCGCGCAAATCGGTAATTCGAGCGTTGGTGCACGAGCCGATGAAGACGCGATCAACCGGCACCGAATCGAGGGGCGTACCCGGTGTCAGGCCCATGTAAGCCAGGGCGCGTTCAATCGCCTCCGCGTCACCTGCCGTGGCTGCCGACTTGGGATCAGGAACGATGCCGGTGATGGGCAGCGACATGTCGGGGCGGGTGCCCCAGGTCACGACCGGCGCCAGCGTGCTGACGTCGATGGCGACTTCGGCATCGAACCTGGCGCCGTCATCGCTGCGGAGCTGACGCCAACCCTGGACCGCGGCGTCCCAGTCAGCCTCCTTGGGCGCGTGCGGCCGGCCCTTGAGATAGGTGAACGTGGTGTGATCTGGCGCCACTAATGCGCTGCGCGCGCCGGCCTCGATACTCATGTTGCAGAGCGTCATGCGCTCTTCCATCGAGAACGCTGCGACCAGCGGACCGCCGAGTTCGAGCGCGTAGCCCGTGCCGCCACTAAAGCCCAGCTGCGCGATCAGTGCCAGCGCCACGTCTTTGGCCGTGACGCCAGGCATCAGGGTGCCGGTGAACGTCACACGCATGGCCTTGGGCTTCTGCTGCACCAGGCACTGCGTGGCCAGCACGTGCTCGACTTCGCTGGTGCCGATGCCAAACGCCAACGCGCCGAACGCGCCGTGCGTGCTGGTGTGGCTGTCGCCGCACACGATGGTGGTGCCCGGCAGCGTGAGGCCGAGTTCCGGCCCAATCACGTGGACGATGCCCTGGCGGCCGCTGTTGAAGTCGAACAGCGGCACGCCGAACGCCGGCGCATTGCGGCGCAGGGCTTCGACCTGCGCGCGCGCCAGTGGGTCGGCGATGGGCTTCTCGCGTCCGGCCGTCGGCACGTTGTGATCGACGGTGGCGAAGGTCAGGTCGGGACGACGGACGGGACGTCCGGCGAGGCGCAGGCCTTCAAACGCCTGCGGCGACGTCACTTCATGAACGAGATGCCGATCGATATAGAGCAGGCTCCGGCCATCGTCGAGGACGCGCACTACGTGTGCGTCCCACACTTTGTCCAGCAGCGTCCTAGACGCCATGGTACGAATGCCGCCTGTCTCGCACGTCCGCCAGTGATTCTTCAATGGCCTGGCCCATCTCCTGCGTGGAGAGGACGCGCTCGCCTGGATTCGCCAGGTCGCGTGTCCGCGCACCGGCCGCCAGGGCGTCTTCGATGGCGTGTTCGATCTCCGCCGCTTCCTTCTCCATCTTCGCGGTGAAGCGGAGCAGCATCGCGGCGCTGGCAATGGCGCCGATCGGATTCGCGAGGCCCTGACCGGCGATGTCAGGTGCCGAGCCATGTACGGGCTCGTACAGGTCCACCTTCCCGCCGAGCGTGGCTGATGGCAGCAAGCCGAGCGAGCCGGCCACCGATGCCGCCTGGTCGCTCAGGATGTCGCCGAACAGGTTGTCGCACAGCATCACGTCGAAGCTGGTGGGTGCCGTTGCCAGCCGCATCGCGGCGGTGTCGACAAACACGTGCTCGAGGGCGACGTCGGGATATTCCTTCGCGACCTCCGACACCACCCTGCGCCACAGCTGCGAGCACTCGAGGACGTTCGCCTTGTCGATGGAGGCGACACGGCCCTTCCGTTCACGCGCGCGTGCGAAGGCGACGCGGGCGACGCGCTCGACTTCGTGGCGCGAGTAGATCAGGGTGTTGAAGGCCGTGTCGCCCGAGGCCTCGAAGCCGCGCGGCTCACCGAAATACAGGCCACCCAGCAACTCGCGGATGATCAGCAGGTCAGCGCCCTTCACCTTGTCAGGCTGGAAGGCCGTGCGCTTCGCCAGCGGGGCATAGCAAATGGCCGGACGCAGGTTGGCGTAGCCGCCGAGGGCCTGTCGCAGCGCCAGCAGCGCCGCCTCGGGTCGTTGAGAGGGCACCCGTCCGTCGAACTTGGGATTGCCGACCGCACCAAGCAGCACGGCGTTGGCGCCGAGGCAGGCCTCGAGCGTGCTCTCGGGCAGTCCCTGGCCGTCGCTGTCGATGGCGACGCCGCCGATGTTGTGCGTGCTGAACGTCAACGACTTGCCCGCGTGCTCGGCGACGTTCTTCAGAATGCGGACGGCTTCGGCCGTGACTTCCGGACCAATGCCGTCGCCGGGCAGCAGGGCGATCTTTAGTGGCATGTCGCGTCCCCGAGTCGCGCGCCCGCGCTGACCGCCAGGGGGACCGCCAGTTCGTCGCGAATAATCGCCGTCAGCTGAGCGTCGTCCACCGTCTTGGTGCGATCGGCGAGCGCCGTCACCCTGACATACAGGCGCTCGAGCTCGGGTTGCCGCAAGCGATGGCCCAGGTCGCGGCACCGCGCGTCGAGGCCGCGCATGCCGGAGTGTTTGCCGAGCACCAGTCGCGTGCCCGCCGCGCCCACCGACTCGGGGCGCATGATTTCGTAGGTCAGTTCGTGCTTGAGCATACCGTCCTGGTGAATGCCGGCTTCATGCGCGAACGCGTTGGCGCCGACGATGGCTTTGTTCGGCGGCACCGACACACCGACGATGTCCGAGAGAGTGTTGCTGGCGGGGACGAGGCCAGGGGTGTTGATCCCGGTCGTGAAGGGCAGGGCATCGGCCCGCACTTCCAGCGTCATGACAATTTCCTCGAGCGACGCGTTGCCGGCGCGCTCGCCAATGCCGTTGATGGTGCACTCCACCTGGCGGGCGCCCGCCTGCACGGCGGCAATCGAGTTGGCCACGGCCAGCCCGAGGTCGTTGTGGCAATGCGCGGACAGGATAACCCGGTCGCCGAGCAGTGGCTTCACGGTCGAGAACATTTTCTGGATGTCGGCGGGCAGCGCGTAGCCGACCGTATCGGGCAGGTTGATCGTCGTCGCGCCCGCCTCAACCGCGGCGACCGACACTTCGCACAGGAAGGCCAGGTCGCTGCGCGTCGCATCTTCCGCCGAGAACTCGACGTCCGCGCAGAGCGTCCTGGCGTGCGCGACCGAACGCTTGATCTGTTCCAGGCACTGGGCGCGGGTGATGCGCAGCTTGTGTTCCAGGTGGATGTCCGAGGTTGCGAGAAACACGTGAATGCGCGGCCGCGCCGCGCCGGACAGCGCCTCCCAGGCGCGATCGATATCGGCCGGGATGGCGCGGGCCAGGCCGGCGATGATGGGCCGGCGCACGGCGGCTGCGATGGTCTTCACCGCTTCGAAGTCGCCGTCCGAGGCAATGGGAAAGCCCGCCTCGATGATGTCCACGCCCAAACGGTCGAGTTGCTGGGCGAGCCGCAGCTTCTCGGCCGGCGTCATGCTGAAGCCCGGGGCCTGCTCGCCGTCGCGGAGGGTCGTATCAAAGACGTGAATGCGGGATCTGGTGGCCATGGTGTCCAAGCTCTAGCTACACAGTCTCGGGCGGCCGACCAAAATAAGTCAAAGTAATAATATCTATGGACTCATGGGTATTTGCTTATAGTATGAGCCGCGATGGAACTGTTCCAACTCGAAGCCTTTCTTGCAGTTGTCCGTGAAGGCAGCTTCTCGGCCGCAGCCAAGTCGCTCTATCGAACTCAGCCCGCCATCAGCCAGACCATCAAGAAGCTTGAGGACGAAATTGGCCGCCCGCTCTTCGACCGCTCGAGCCGGCGGGGGGTGCTGACGGATGCGGGCCGGGTGCTCGCCGACCATGCGGAGCGCCTGGTCAATTTGCGCCAGCGGACCATGTCGGCGCTCGACGACGTGCGGCAGCTGCGCACTGGCCGGCTGACCGTGGCGGCCAACGAGGTGACGTGCCTGTACCTGTTACCGATCCTGCACGAATATCGCCGGCTCTACCCGGATGTGCACATCACGGTGCAGCGGGCCCTGGGCAGCCGCGTGCCGGCGCAGGTGCTCGATTACGGCGCCGACTTTGGCGTGGTCACCTTCCGCCCCGACACCGCCGCGCTCCACTCGATCGTCGTCTATCACGACGAGTTGGCGTTCGTGGTGCCGCCATCGCATCCGCTGGCGGGTCGCTCCACGGTGTCGATTGCGGAGTTGGCCCGGGAGTCGTTCGTCGCGCATCACGTGTCGTCGCCTTATCGGCAACGGGTGATCGACACGTTCCGCAAGCGCCGGGTGGAGTTGCGGATGCCGGTGGAGATGCCGACCATCGACGCGATCAAGAAATTTGTGGCGATGGGTAACGGCGTGGCGCTGCTGCCTGCGATTACCGTCGAGCAAGAGGTCCTGCACAAGCAATTGGTCCGCGTCGAGGTGCCGGAATTGACGTTCGACCGCAAGCTGCGCCTGGTCCACCGCCGCGAGGGCACGCTGTCGCACGCCGCCGAGGCGATGCTGGGCGTGGTGGAAGCGCAGAGTGCGCTGAAGAAGGGAAGGTT
>CAMBHC010000108.1 GCA_945866285.1 Candidatus Sulfopaludibacter sp. SbA3
GGCGTGCCGCCGCCGAAGAAAATCGTGTCGGCGGCCACCGCGGGCAGCGCCTGCCGGCGGATGTCGGCGACGAGCGCGTCGACATAGCGGCGCCGTAGCTCTTCGTCATGCAGGCCGCGGTTGAAGTTGCAGTAGTTGCAGATCGCCGCGCAGAACGGGATGTGGAGGTAGAGTCCTATCGGGGCCAAGGTGCCAGGGTGCCAAGGTGCCAAGGTGCGGCGGCTACTTGCTGCCTGCTTTGCCGCCGGACCAGTTCAGCTCGAATTGCGTGCCCGAGTCCTTGAGGCGGGCGCGCGCCATGCCGCCGGACTTGCCGGGGAGCGGACCCTTCTTGGTGATGCGCTCCGGCGGTTCGGGCAAGTGGCCCGACTTGGCGGCGGCCGTCACGCGCTCCACGTCACGAATGTCGGTGCCCTGCACTTCCACCCATTCGCACATCTCGAGCAACCGCGAACGCGACCGCACCCCCAACTGCACCATGAACGAATTCATGTCGGTGTTGTCGATCGGATCGCGCAGGTTGCTGGTGACGATCGTGGCACGGCGGGCGTTATAGCGTGTATTGATCACCAGCCCCAGGGTTTCCTGCACCCACTCGGATGTCTTCTCGACGCCCAGGTCATCGAGCACCAGCACGTCGGCTTCGAGCACGGGACGCAGCACTTCCATCTCGGTCTCGTCAACCGAGCGGTTGTAGGTCTCACGCACGAGGCGCAGTAGCTCAGTGGTCTGGAAGAAGAATCCCCGCGCGCCCTTGTCACGGATCACGGTGCGCAGCAGGCCCACGGCCAAATGGGTCTTGCCCACGCCGGTCGGGCCGTAGAACACCAGGCCTTTTTGTTCCGCCGGGAAGGCCTCGACAAATTTCTTGGCCAGCCGCAACGCGTCGCGCTGCGAGTCAGTATCTGGGCGATAGTTGCTCAGTTCCGCCTTGGCGAACTTGACCGGGATCCGCGACTCGGCCAGGTAGCGTTCCTTCACAACATTGCGCCAACAGTCGCAGCGAGTCAGGCGTTCGACGCCGTTGACTGCCACGCTCTTCCATCGTGATCCGTTGCAAATGGGGCAATCCATGACAGGCGCTAACTGCTGCTAGTTGAGATAGCTGCGCAGCACGCTGTGCTGGCGCAGCGCGTGCAGGGCGCCGGCCTCGAGCTTCAGTGGCCCCTTGCTCGCCTTGCTGGCCTTGCGCCGCTTGCGGCCTTCGTTCTGCAGGTGCACTTCCAGGTCTTCGACATCGCTGGTCGCCGGCTCGCGAATTTCGGCGCCGGTCGCGGTGGAATTCGCGTACTCCAGCGCCACGCGAATGGCCTCCACCTGGCGGCCGGTCACCGCGGCGGCCATCAGGCCTTGCGAATTCACCTCTGGTGTCCGCGACGCTTCGGCCAGCAAGTGCATCATGGCCTGGCGTACCCACCACAACGCCGACGCCTGGAAGGTGTCAGACTGTGCAGGGTCGAAGCGGCGCGCAGCCTCGATCAACCCGAGATTGCCTTCGTGAATCAGGTCGAGCAGCGGCACGCCGAGGCGGCGGAAGCGCTTGGCGTATTGCACGACGAAGCGCAGGTTCGACTGCACCAGCCGGCCGACCGCGTCTTCATCACCATGCTGCTGAATTTGCCGGCCAAGTTGTTGCTCATCATCAGCAGAGAGCGACGGGAAGGTGGCAATCTCCCGGAGGTATGCATGCAGGGTTTCCGATTCGGACGCGAGCGATTCGAACTTCCTGACCACGGGCGAATCTTACCACCGTCCAATCGAACGAGAAACTTTTTAGAACTGGTCAGATTTCTTTTTCGTGGTGTCAGTCTTGCTTACGGTCGCATCCGGATGCGCGGCGCGCACCAAGTCCGTCGGCGACGCTTTCACCAGCGCCGTGCCCAATCGTTGTTCCCAATCGTCGATGCCGCGCGCCAGTTCACGTTTCACATATTCCATGAACTCGTTCACTTCGCCCTGCATTTGCTCCATCTTGCCGCGCATGTTCAGGATGATCTCCACGCCGGCCAGGTTGACACCCAAATCCCGGGTGAGTGACAGAATTGTTTCCAACTGTTCCAGATCATCCTCGGAATACAGGCGCGTATTGCCTTCCGTGCGTGAAGGCTTGAGCAAGCCTTCCCGCTCGTACAGCCGCAATGTCTGCGGATGGATGTTGTAGCGCTGGGCGACCACGCTAATCATGAAATACGCCTTGCCCTGTCGCTTGGTCATTGTTTATCCGCCGGAGCTTTCGCGGCGGTGGACTCCCTGACACTTTCACCGTTGATCCGGCCGAATTCCCGGAGCAATTCCTTCGACCGCTCGTCCAACACCTTCGGTAATCGCATTCGCACTTCAGCCACCAGGTCGCCACGCCGCCCGTTGCGGCCGACGGCACCACGATCCCGCATCCTGAAGCGCTGGCCCGACTGCGTGCCGGGCGGCACGCGCAGGCGAGCCGGTCCATCTGGCGTTTCGATGTCGACCTTTGCGCCCAGGGCCGCCTCGTGCACGGCGATCGACACGGTCATGTGCAACTCGTCACCTTCGCGCCGGTAGTTCTGGTGTTCGAGGACCTCGACATCAATCAGCAAATCGCCCGGGATGCCGCCGCGGACGCCGGCGTGTCCCTTCCCGCCAATACGCACCCGCGAACCCGACCCCACGCCGGCCGGGATGCGAATCTGCAATGTCTCGGACCGCACCGCCACGCCCTGGCCGTGACACGGCGAGCACTCTTCTTGCTTGAGACGACCGGCGCCGCCACAGGTTGGGCAGTTCTTGGCAAACACCATGTGGCCGCGCACCGAGCGCACCGCCCCGGTGCCCTCGCACGCCACGCAGCGCGTTTCAGCCACCCGCTGGTAGCCACTGCCCGCGCACGTGCGGCAGGTATCCTGCCGCGTGACGGTCACGGCGCGCTGTACGCCGTGCCACGCCTCCTCAAAAGTCAGCGACGCCCGGGCGTGAATGTCGGCACCATGGTCGGCACCGTCAGCCCCCTCGCGCCCGACACGCCGCGAGAACACTTCCTCGAACAGCTCGCCGAACGTCGTCGTGCGCTCCGCATGGACGCGGCTGGAAAAATCAAAACCGGCAAAGCCGAACGACGCGACTTCTTCTTCGGTGACGCCATTCAACTGGCCGGCGTCATACCGACGCCGGCGATCGGGATCGATCAACGTCTCGTAGGCATCGAGCACCTGCCGAAATCGAGTCTCGGCCTCGCGATCGCCGGGATTGATGTCGGGGTGCAGGCGGCGCGCCAGCCGGCGATAGGCTTTCTTGATATCGCCGGACGGCGCCTCGCGTTCCACCCCGAGAACGATGTACAGGTCCATCGTTTGTTCTTCGTTATTCGCTATTCGTTATTTCTTGTCGTCTTCCACGACTTCGGCGTCGATCACATCGCCGTTGTCCGGCTTGCCCCCACCGTCGGTCGCGTCCGCAGCACCTGTCGCACCAGCCGCACCTGATGCACCTGATGCACCCGCCTCGGCCTGGTTCTTGTAGAGCGCTTCCGACGCCTTGTGCTGCGCCGTCATCAACACGTCCATCGCCTTGCTCATGCCGGGGGGGTCGTTGCCCTCGATCGCCTTCTTCAAGTCGGCCATGGCGTTCTCAATGGCGTTCTTGTCGGTAATCGGGATCTTGTCGCCGGTGTCCTTCAGCATCCGCTCCGCGGTGTAGATCGACTGGTCGGCGCGGTTGCGAATCTCGATTTCCTCACGGCGCTTCTTGTCTTCATCCGAGTGGGCCTCGGCTTCGCGCATCATGCGGTCCACTTCGTCCTTGCTGAGACCGGACGAGGCGGTGATGGTCATCTTCTGTTCCTTCTGCGTCGCCAGGTCCTTGGCCGACACGTTGACGATGCCGTTGGCGTCGATGTCGAAAGTCACTTCGATCTGCGGCACGCCGCGCGGCGCCGGCGGGAGGCCCGTCAGGTGGAACCGGCCCAGCGTGCGGTTGTCGCGGGCCAGCGGACGCTCGCCCTGCACCACGTGCACTTCAACGCTGGTCTGGCTGTCCGACGCGGTCGAGAACACTTCGGTCTTGCGGGTCGGAATGGTGGTGTTGCGCTGAATCAGCGGCGTCATCACGCCGCCCATGGTTTCGATGCCGAGCGACAGCGGCGTCACGTCGAGCAGCAGCAGATCCTTGACTTCACCCGCGAGCACGCCGGCCTGGATGGCGGCGCCGATCGCCACGACCTCATCCGGGTTCACGCCCTTGTGCGGTTCCTTGCCGAAGATTTCCCTGACGATTGCCTGGACGCGCGGAATGCGCGTGGAACCGCCGACCAGCACCACTTCATCGATCTTCGAAGGGTCGAGGCCGGCGTCGGTCAACGCCGTCTTGGTCGGGCCGACCGTTTTCTGCAGCAGTTCCTCGACCAGCGACTCAAACTTCGCTCGCGAGAGCTTCATCGCGAGGTGCTTCGGTCCGCTGGCGTCGGCCGTAATGAACGGCAGGTTGATCTCCGTCTCCATCACCGTCGACAGTTCCATCTTGGCCTTCTCGGCCGCCTCACGCAGGCGCTGCAAGGCCATGCGGTCCTTGCCCAGGTCAATGCCGTCGGTCTTGCGGAACTCGTCGATGACCCACTCGATCACGCGCTGATCGAGATTGTCGCCGCCCAGATGGGTATCGCCGTTGGTGGACTTGACCTCGACCACGCCCTCACCCACTTCGAGGATCGAGATGTCGAAGGTGCCGCCACCGAAGTCGTAGACCGCGATGGTCTCGTCCTTCTTCTTGTCGAGACCATAGGCCAGGGCCGCGGCTGTCGGCTCGTTGACGATGCGCATGACTTCGAGACCGGCGATCAGACCGGCTTCCTTGGTGGCCTGGCGCTGCGCGTCGTTGAAGTACGCCGGCACCGTGATCACCGCCTTGGTGACCGGCTGGCCCAGGTAGTCTTCCGCAGCCTGCTTCAGCTTCTGCAGGATCATGGCCGACATTTGCGGCGGCGCCAGGTCTTGATCCTGCGCCTTGACGCGGACGTCGCCGTTCCCCGCGCGCTCCACGCGGTACGGCACCATCTTCATTTCCTCGTTCACCTCGTCGAAGCGCCGGCCCATGAATCGCTTGATCGAGAAGATGGTGTTTTCGGGATTGGTCACGGCCTGGCGCTTGGCAACCTGGCCTACGAGACGTTCGCCGGTCTTGCTGAATGCCACGACCGACGGCGTGATCCGGCTCCCTTCCGCGCTCTGAATGACGGTGGGCTGATCGCCTTCCATCACTGCCACGACGGAATTGGTGGTGCCCAGATCGATGCCGATGATTTTGCTCATGCCCTTAGTATGAAATGTGAGTGCATTACTGTCAAACCGAACGTGAACCAGGCCCGGCAGCCTGCAGCGAACTGACTGGTATACTGAGACTTAGCCCTTCAGCTTGGCTCAGGGCGAGCGCCACGCATGACCATCTCCATCCGCTACGCGCGACACGCTGGACTCGCCGCCCTCTTTGTCGCGGCAGCCCTGCTGGGCACCCTCTCCGGCGTGCTGTTCGCCTATTCCGGTGACCTGCCCGAGGTGAGCGCGCTCGACAACTACTCGCCCAACACGATTACGCGGGTCATCGGGAAGGACAATCTGCTGATCGGCGAGTTCGCGGTCGAACGGCGCGTCGTTATTCACTACAGCGACATTCCCGACAACCTGCGCCAGGCCATCCTGGCCGCCGAAGACGGCGACTTCTTCCAGCATGCCGGGCTCAGCATTTCGCGCATGGTGCTGGCCCTCGTCCGCGACATCGTCTCGAGCGGTCGCGTCCCCGGTGGCAGTACCCTGACCCAGCAGCTCGCCCGCAACCTGTTTGCCACCACCATCGGATTCACCACGGGCGACCGCTCGTGGGAACGCAAGATCAAGGAGTCGCTGGTCGCCGTCCAGATCGAGAAGCGATACACGAAGCCAGAAATCTTCACCATGTATTGCAACCAGATCTACTTCGGCCACGGCGCCTACGGCGTCGAAGCGGCGTCGCAGTTGTATTTCCGCAAGCCCACCAAGGACCTGGCTCTCGAAGAGGCGGCGACCATTGCCGGAATCATCCAGGGCAACGTGCGCCAAAGTCCCTTTGTGAATCCGGAGGCAACCAGGCGCCGCCGGAACTACGCCCTCGACCGCATGGCGGTCGAAGGCTTCATCACCAGTGAAGTCGCCGAGCACGCCAAGCAGAAGCCCATTCTCGTGGCTGGCGACCCGACGGCCGACACCAGCCTGGCGCCCTACTTCCTGGAGGAAGTGCGCAAGCACCTGGAAGCCAGCTATGGCGCGAAGGCGCTGTATGAGAGCGGTCTCACGGTGCGCACGGCCCTCGACCTGCGCCTGCAGCAGGCCGCCAACCGCGCGGTCGACCAGGGATTGCGCCGGGTCGACAAGCGGCGCGGGTTCCGCAAGCCGCGGCGTAATGTCATGGCCGAGGGTAAAACGATCGACAACTTCAAGCACGACCGCTGGGCCCGACGCATGGCCGCGGGTGACATCGTGCCCGCCGTGGTTCGCTCGGTCAACGCCGCCACCGCGCAGTTGAGAATCGGCGCGCTACAGGGCGAGCTGACGAAAGCGGGCATTGCGTGGACGCGGCGAACATCTCCCGCTGAGCTGTTCAAGGCGGGCGACCTGATCGATGTCGAATTGACGAAGATCGAAGGCGACGCCGCCACCATCACACTCGAGCAGGCGCCCCTGCTTGAGGGCGCGCTGGTGGCCATCGACAACCACACCGGCCAGGTGTTGGCCATGGTCGGTGGTTACAGCTTCGGGCGAAGCAAGTTCAATCGCGCGACGCAGGCCTTTCGCCAGATGGGCTCCACGGTGAAGCCCATCCTTTACACCGCCGCCATCGATCGCGGCCTCACGCCGACCACCATCCTGGTCGACGAGCCGACCCGCTTCGACGCCGGCGCCGGGCAACCCCCCTACCTGCCGCGCAATTACGACCGCAAGTTCGAGGGCCGCATCACGCTGCGCCATGCGCTGGAACAGTCGCGGAACATTCCGTCGGTCAAGATCATCGAGATGCTGGGACCGAGCCAGGTGGCGTCGTACGCGAAGAAGTTCGGCTTCTCGCAGGAATTCAGGCCGTACCTGTCGATGGCGCTCGGTGCGCAGGAAGTGACGCTGATGGAGATCACCAGCGCGTTCTCGTCGTTTCCGAATCACGGCATCCGCATGCAGCCCTTCCTGGCCCAGGCCATTACCGACCGCGATGGTGGGCTGCTCGAAGAGACGCGGCCGCAGCCCAAGGACGCCATTCGAGCCGACACCGCCTATGTGATGACCACCCTGCTCCAGGGCGTCGTTCAGCGCGGCACGTCGACGGCGGCGCTCTCGCTCAAGTGGCCGCTGGCCGGCAAGACCGGCACGGTCGATGACAACACGGATGCATGGTTCGTCGGCTTCGATCCGAACATCACCGTCGGCGTATGGGTTGGCCACGACGAGAAGAAGCCCATCGGCGGCAACGAGACTGGCGCCACCGCCGCGCTCCCGATGTGGATCGACTTCATGAAGACCTATCTCGATCTTTATGCCGATCGAGAGCATCCCCCAACCTTCGACCCGCCAGGCAATATCGTCTTCATGACCGTCGATCGCGACACCGGCGACGTCACCAGTGACGCCAACGCCCGCGCCATCAACGAAGCATTCATCTCAGGCACTCAGCCCAGCCGGCGATAGGCCGATCGCAGAAACTGCGATCTGTAAAATTTCTCTCCGGTTCGCTCTTTTCGCTTGCGCGGCCGTTCCGACGATGAGACCGTCGCCGTATGGTCAGGCGGTCGTCAGCCACACAGGAGCAATCATGTATGCGAGAAACGCCCAACGCGCGGAGGCCGTCATGACGGACGACCCCAACGACGTGATCATGATCGTGACCGATCGATTCGAGCGGCGCCTCACCGAAGAAAGCAGCCACCTGCGCATCGACATGGCCACCGAATTCGGCAAGGTTCGCCACGAAATGGCCACCGAGTTCGGCAGGGTCCGCCACGAAATGGCGACCGAGTTCGGGAAGGTCCGCCACGAAATGGCGACCGAGTTCGGGAAGGTCCGCCAGGAAATGGCCGA
>CAMBHC010000109.1 GCA_945866285.1 Candidatus Sulfopaludibacter sp. SbA3
AGTGGAATGCGCGAAGAGCGGCATGGCTGCATGGTTGGCCGGAGCGGTGGTGGACGCCGGCGCCTGCGCGCCCGGCAGCGCCAGCATCACCACGAACACCCATAACGCCACGGCTGCGGTCAGCAGCAACGATTGTTTCGAGAGGAATCGGGAATTCATCGGCATCACTTCCAGAACGAGAAGAGACCGCCGTCGAACCAGTCCCAGAGAAAATAGACCAACACCTGCGGATGACGTTCCTCACGCTGCGTGAGGGGCACGCGGACACCGCCGGCCAGCAGCACGTGCTGCAACTTCGAGAGTGACACCTGGAGTTGCGGCACCACGTCCCATTCCGACTGTTCGCCGAACGGCCGCGCCCACAGCACTTCGACCTGGGGCGACCAGGCGCGTCCAAACCCGCGATCCTGCGCGAAGGTCGTCCCGATCGCGGTGCGCAGGTACGCCTCCTTGGTGGCATCGCCGTCGATGGGAATCTCGATGCCGCCATGCATCTGGAAATAGCTGTCGCGCGGCAGCGCCTGCCCCCACATGGCGAACGGCTCGATCACGGTGTGGCCGTTGCCGAGACCCCTGTCCACGTTGCCGGTCGGCAGAATCATCTCGGCGCCGGCAGCGGCGACCGTGCCCGATGACGCGCTGGCGAGAAAGGTGCGGCGCAGCGCAAAGGCCAGGTCGCCAATGCCCTTCAGCCAGGATTGGCCATTCGCCTGCTGCTGGAAGTCGATCGGAACAATGACTTCCAACTGGTTGCGCGCGCCGAGGCGGTGCTCGTACACGAGCTCGTTGCCGATGGCCTTGTCGCCCTTGGTGGAGACACTGGTGGTCAGCACCGTTTCGTTCTCGGGAAACGCCTTCTCGGTAAAGAACGCCCGCGGGAAGTTGAGGTCGCCAATGGGCCACGCCTCCCGCTCGGCGCAGAAGGTGCGGAGGTGATCGACGACCTTCTCGATGTCGTCGGCGGTCAACGCCTCGCCGAAGGCCGGCATGTGGCGATCGAGGGCGCGCACCGGGCCGCCTTCGTGCACCACCGCGAACCAATCGGGACTGGGCTCGGCCGACGCCGTGCAGTCCGTGAAGTCACGAATCGGCACGTCGAAGCCAGTCGCGGGCTGCGGCGTCCCGCGGCCGTCGCGGGCATGGCACGTGGCGCACGCGGCCTCGAAGATCTGGGCACCGGTACGAACCCCCGGCAGGGCATTGCCTGATTGGGGTGGGGCGACAGGTTGCTGCGCCCGTAGTGACACCGACACCAGCACACATATGTACAGAGAAACCGCGAGACGCATCATCAATTCCAAGCTCGCCTATTTCTTGTCGAGTTCGTCGAGCCGGCGCTGAATCTGCACGTTCGTGGGGAACTCTCCCTTGAGCGTCATCAGCACCTGCCGCGCGCCGTCGATGTTGCCTTGGGCCTTCAGGGCAGTCGCGCGAGCCAGGCCGGCACGCGTCCGCAGGCGGTTCTCGGCCTGCGACACACTGAGCGCATCGAGACGCTGCAGTGCACCCGCCGGATCCTGCTTCACGTCGGTCGTCCACTCGATCGACATGAGCTGCAGCTCCAGGTTCTCCGGAAAGCGCGCCGCGGCCAGGTCGATCAGCGCCGCGCCCTCGGCACCCTTGTTCGCCTGGCGATCGAGCAGCGCCTGCTGATACAGGCCGGCCACCATCAGCCGGCCGACGTCCTTCGGATCGCCGCTGCGCGTGCCGATGCCACCGGCGTAGTTGTAGACCAGCTCGCCGCCGTGCTCACCGGCCTCATAGATCGCGGCCAGGCCAACCAGGCCGATCGCGGCGGCGCCCATGGCGACAACCTTCGCCTGCTTCGGCATGCGGCCCGCCAGGGCCAGGGCGAGGAGCTCGAGTGCCGCCACCCCCAGGAAGATGTTGCGCGCGCGGATGCCCCACTCCTCGTGGTCGACCACGGCCGGGCGCACGCCCGGGATGCGCTCGACCGGGCCGTGGGCGTCATTTCCCGATTGGACGGCGAGCACGGTGGCGACCGTGCCCAACACGATCAACGTGGTCGCGGCGGGACCCGTGAACGCCAGGCGGCCGGTCAGCGACAACAGGCGAAAGACGACGCCGACAATGAGCAAGGCGATGGCGAAGTGGACAACCTGCGGATGTAATGAAGCAATTGACGGCATGAAACCCTCCTCGGGTGCGCTGATTCTACGTCCTGTTCCAGCACCGGGCCCCCGCCGGTGAATAATGTCTGGGTGACTCGTCTCCGCTTTGCTCCGTCCCCCACCGGCTACCTGCACGTCGGTGGCGCCCGGACCGCGCTCTTCAACTGGCTGTACGCCCGTCGCCATGGCGGCGTCTTCGTCCTCCGCATTGAGGACACGGACGTCGAGCGCTCGCAGGCCGAGATGGTCACCGGCATTCTCGATGGCCTGCGCTGGTTAGGAATCGACTGGGACGAGGGCCCTGAGGTCGGCGGTCCGCACGCGCCTTATTACCAGTCGCAACGCCTGGAGCGGTACCGCGCCGCCGCGAAGCAGTTGCTCGACAGCGGCCAGGCCTTCGAGGACGGGGGCGCCATCCGCTTCAAGGTGCCACCGGGTAAGACGACGTTTGTCGACAGCGTGCATGGGCCGATCGAGTTCGACAACGAGCACATCGAGAGCTTCGTGATCCTGCGCTCCGACACTCACCCGACCTATCACCTCTCCGTCGTCTGCGACGACATCGACATGGCGATCACGCACGTGGTCCGCGGCGACGATCACATCTCGAACACGCCGAAGCAAGTACTGCTCTACAACGCGTTTGGCAAGACCCCGCCGACCTTCGCACACGTGCCGCTGATCATGGGCGCCGACAAGCAGCGCCTCAGCAAGCGCCACGGCGCGACCTCGGTGATGGAGTACGAGAAGCTCGGCTACCTGCCCGAGGCGATGTTCAATTTTCTCGCCTTGCTCGGTTGGGGTACCGGCAGCAACGACGAGTTGTTGACGAAGGACGAGTTGGTCCAGCGGTTCAACCTCGAAGGGATCAGCGGCGGCAACGCGGTGTTCAACACCGAGAAGCTCGATTGGTTTAATCACCAGTACTTGCTGAAGCTCACAGATGAAGAGCTTGTTGCTCGCGTCGGGGGCTTGGGGGCTTGGGGGCTTGAAGGCTTGGGGAAGGATCCTGCTTGGAGTTCGCGCGTCCTGGCCTTGTTGAGGCCCAGGTGCAAGCGGCTCACGGAGTATCGCGACCAACTCACTCCGTTTTTCGAGGGTCCCACCAGCTACGACCCCGACGGCGTGAAGAAGCACCTGTCGGCGCCCGAGGCCAGGGAACACCTGGAGGCGCTCAGGCAGGCGTATATCGCGACGGGGGACTGGACCGAGGTCGCGCTCGAGAAGTGCCTGCGCGAGCTCGCCGAAGCGCGAAGCGCGAAGGCGGCCACCTTGATTCACGGTACGCGAATCGCGATGACCGGTCGCATGGTGAGTCCAGGATTGTTCGAGATGCTGGTGCTGCTGGGCCGCGAACGAGTGGTCGACCGGCTCGCACGCCTGATCGCGGCCTTGGCAGGACTACCGTAAGACGGTGGCGTCCAGATGAGCGCCGGAGGGCGGCCCGGAGGCGGCACCGCCGGGTCGCACGGGGACCGGGTTCTGGCAATCAGCCGACCATGAAACTGGCAATCAGCCGCCTGTGAAATTAGCGATCAGCCGACGCCCAAACCAGGATCACCGATCGCCTCGGCCCAGAGCTCGCCGAGCGCATTGTCGGCGGGGGATACCCCGCCGCACTCGCGAGGCGGACACCGGCCCGGCGGCGGGCCTGGTACCGTGATTTCGTCGAGACGCAGATTCAACGCGACGTGCGCGACCTGGCCCGCATCCATTCTTTGGACGCGCTGCCCCGGCTGCTCACGCTCACGGCTTCGCACACAGCCCAGCTGCTCAACGTGTCAGATCTCGCGGCGCCATTTCAGATGACGCGTCAGACCATTCACGACTACGTCACGGTCCTCGAGCGTATTTTTCTCGTCGATCGGCTGCCACCGTGGCATCGCAACCGTTTGAGCCGGCTGGTAAAGACCGCCAAGCTCCACATCGGCGACACGGGACTGGCGTGTGCCCTGCTCGGAATCGACACCGTCGCGCTACACCGGGATCGCGGTCGCCTCGGATCGTTGCTGGAGACGTTCGTGCTCCAGGAACTGCGTCGCCAGGCGAGCTGGTACCCGGAACCCGTTGATTTCTTTCACTACCGCGACCGCGACGACTTCGAAGTAGACATCGTCCTCGAGCACGGCAGCGCCGCGGTGGCCGGGGTCGAGGTGAAGGCCGCCGCGACCGTAACCGACGCGGATTTTCGCGGGCTGCGCAAGCTGCGTGACGCCGCTGGCAAGCAGTTTGCCGGCGGCGTGGTGCTCTACGACGGTACGGCGGCGACCCGCTTCGGCGACGACCTGTTCGCAGTACCCATGCGAAACCTGTGGGAGGTTAACTGACGTCGCTGGGTGGCTCGACGACGGTACCATCGCTGTGGGACGGCCCGGGCCGGCAGCCGGGAATGGTGGTATCTTCCTGACCTTCGTGCTGTTCGCGGTTGCCTTTGATCATGAGACGACGAGACTTCATCAAGATGGTGGGCGCTTCGCCAGTGCTCGCCGGCTTGGCGCAATCGGTCCGCCACGATTTCGACTTCATCATCGTCGGTGCCGGCTCCGCCGGATGCGTGCTGGCGAATCGGCTGTCGGCCGACCCGGCTGCGCGGGTGCTGGTGCTTGAAGCCGGCGGCCCCGCCAACAACGACCCGGCCATCACCGCGCCTGGCCGTTGGGTCTCGCTGATCGGATCGAAGTTCGACTGGGGCTACTCAACCGAGCCGGAGCCGGGCCTGCAGAACCGCCGCATCGCGTTTCCTCGCGGCAAGGTCCTCGGTGGTTCGAGCGCCGTCAGCGCCATGACCTTCATCCGCGGCCACCAGTTCTGCTTCGACAAGTGGGAACGACTGGGTAACCCCGGCTGGGGCTACGACGCGCTGCTGCCGATCTTCAAGAAGTCCGAACGCCACGAGATGGGCGAGACGCCGTGGCGCGGCGCGACGGGCGAGCTGGCCGTGTCGCTGTGCACCGATCCGCACGCCGGCCACCGGGCCTTCCTGCAGGCGGCATCGCAGCACGGCTACAAGGCCGACGCGCGTTTTGATTTCAACATGCCGGCGCCGGTCAACACGGCGGGCTACTACCAGAAGAACATCCTCGACGGTAAGCGCCACAGCGCGGCCGATGCGTTCCTGACGCCGGTGCTGGCGAGGCCGAACCTCGAGGTGCGCTCGCTGTGCCAGGCGACCCGGTTGCTGTTCGACGCTGGTCGCGTCGTCGGCATCCAGTACCTGCGTGACGGCAAGCCCGAGCAGGCCCGCGCAACGCGCGAGGTGATTGTCAGCAGCGGCGTGGTCGATTCGCCGAAGTTGTTGATGTTGTCGGGCATTGGCCCGGCGGATCAGTTGAAAGCGCTCGGCATCCCGGTGGTCGCCGATGTCCCCGGGGTGGGACAGAACTTCCAGGATCACTTGAAGCTGTCGATCAGCTGGAACGGCAAGACCGAGCTGCCGGGATCCTCGGTTACGGCCGGGCTGTTCACGCGATCGAGCCAGATGGACTGGGGCGCGGCGCCCGACCTGCAGTTCTACGTCGGCAGTGGCACCGAGGCGCCGGACAAGTTCGTCACCATCACCGTGTCACTGGTGCAGCCGAAGTCACACGGCGAGATTCGCCTGCGGTCGGCCGATCCCCTGGCGGCGCCGGTCATCCGCGCCAACTACCTGCAGGAGCAGGCGGATGTCGATGCGCTGGTGCGTGGCGCAAAGCTGGCGCGGTGGTTTGCGGAAGCGGATGCCTATCAGTTGCTGATCGCTGACGAGATCTTGCCGGGGCCGTCGATGAAGAGCGACGCCGAGCTGGAGACGTTTGTCAGGCGCGACTCCGACACGACCTATCACGGCGCCGGCACGTGCAAGATGGGACCGGCTACCGATGCCATGGCCGTCGTCGATGCGACGTTGACGGTGCGAGGCGTGCAGGGCTTGCGCGTGGCAGATGCGTCGATCATGCCGGAAGTGGTCAACGCCACCACCCACGCGGCCGCCGTGATGATCGGTGAGAAGGCCGCGCTGCTGATCAATCGGTCAATCGCGGTCGGTTGAGACGGGCGAAGCCATCAGCAGGCGATTCTTCGGGGTGATCTCGATCGGGATGGCTTGGGTCCACACTCGGTAGCCCTGCTGTTCCAGCCGGACCGCTCGCATGATGTCGATGGCCAGGGCGCCATCGACCCAGCCTGTCAGCGATCCCGTGTCGTTGGCGACCAGGTTGTGACAGCACGGCAGCACCGCCACTCGTGCGCGCACCGCCACGGCGCGGTTGAGCACGACGTCGGTCAAGGCGCCGCACGCGTGGCTCGACACCACCAGGTCATCGGCGTGAAGCTCGATGGCATCAAGCGTCACCGGTTCAAAGGCGACGCGACCGCGCAACCGCGGCCACGACTCGATCAAGGATTCGTGCAGTTTTGCGCACGAGGCCGGCAGATGCGTGTCGGCAGCGATGACATTGGGAGACGAATCGTCGAGGATCAGGAGGATCTGGCCGAGCAGCCCGTGGCCGGCGCCCAAATCGATGATGCGTCCGCCGCGGAACAGCCGCCGGGCGCGCCGCGCCACCTCCCAGGCTTCATAGAGCTCTTTTCGCGGGAGGCAGCCGGCATGGCAGACCGCCCGGGCAATGCGCTCGAACAGGGTCTCGCCGGGGAATCGACCCTGGTCGCGGTCGGTGAGGCGCCCCTTGGACGAGGGGGAAAACGAGGTCAAATCGAAGAAAAGTATAGTGCGACCGCGATGCGAACTTGCTCCGCGTCGAACGGCTCACCTATAATCGGAGGTTCCTACACCTCACTGGGAGGTCGTTCAACGGTAGGACAGCAGACTCTGACTCTGCTTATCGGGGTTCGAATCCCTGCCTCCCAGCCACTTAACTAGCTGTCTCCGCTCAACTTACCAAAGCACGATCCGCCGTCTCCACAATGTCTCCACGCGGGGGAGACCGCTGGGGCGGTTCCAGCAACCGAATCGCGTCATTCAACGCCGCCTGACTCAAGTGCATGTACCTCTGCGTCATCGACAGTTCTTGATGACCGGCCAGTTCCTGAATCGAACGTCCTGGGGCGCCACGCATCGCCAGATGTGAGCAGAAGGTGTGTCGCAGGATATGCACCCCGGTTGGCACCTTCGCCTGTTTCGCTGCCCGCCGAACCCGTGTCCATGCCGACTGTCGTGACAGCGGTTCGCCGCTGTCCTTACACAGCACACGAGGTCCCCGAAGGTGGTGATACTGAGCCAGAGCACCAGCGAGCCGATCGGTCAGGGGCACGAGCCGCTCTTTGCCGTTCTTCGGCGTTGTGAGCTGCCCTCGCCACGCCGACTGCCGAACCCGTAGCTGCTTCTGAGCGGCATCGACGTCCTTCCACTCCAGTGCAACCATCTCGCCAGCCCTGAGCCCGGCCTCAGCGCCGAGCAACACAATCAAGTGCGTCCGCCATCCTTTGACCCTTGCGGCGCTTACCAAGCGCTCGTAGGCTTCGAAGTCATGGAAGGTGGCCTCTTTTCGCGTTACCGGTAACAGGGTGCCGTTGCACGGTAGGCGCTCGATAACAGACCACTCCACAGCCTTCTTCAGCACCACGTTCAGGACCGTCAGCGTGTTATTGACGGTCTTTGGGGCCTTCGACGCCATGCGAGCCTTGAGCTGCTGCACATCGGCACTATTGATCGCATCCAGCCTCTTATCACCGAGCAACGGCAGCAAGTGAATCCGAAGGACCGTCTCTTTCGAGGCAATCCCACTCGGCTTGTGTCTGTTCGCCGTGGGGTGATCGTTGAAGAAACGGGTTGCGAATTCTTTAAGTGTCGGCACCTCCTTCTTTTTTGTGACGGGGCCGCTGACGAGCAGCTGACGCTCGCGCTGCTCCCCCCACCGTT
>CAMBHC010000110.1 GCA_945866285.1 Candidatus Sulfopaludibacter sp. SbA3
GCAGGGCCGCGTGCTGCAGATTTCGCCGCAGTAAAGAAACGCCTCCAGACGTTAGCGCGCGCCACACCGCTGGTGCTGCTCGCTCCGCGCGAAGGCCGGGATCAAGAACGTCGAACTCAACGCCGCGCTGATTGACGAGTTCATCAAGACCGACCACCCGAACTTCGGTGTGATGTTCGACTTCTATCACTTCTGGTCCGGACTCAACAAACTCGAGGACCTGGATCAGATCAGGCCGGGCGAGATTCAGCACGTGCATTTCCAGGACGTGCCGGTCATGGGCAAGGCGCAGGTCTTGTAGGTGTAGCGGTGCCGATTGGGCTATTCTCTGCCCATGATTAGCCGACGCGACTTCGTGAAGTCTGCTTCCCTGGCCGCCGCTGCGCCGCTGTCGCTGGCCCAGGCTCCGGCCCCCCAGGGGGCGCCGGCCGTGAGGCGTACCGTCCGGCCCGTCGTGATCTCCGATTACTCGGGCTGGGAGTTCAAGAACGGCGGCGCCGAGAACGCGGTGCAGCGCGCCTTCCGGTTGATCACCGAAGGGCAGGATGTCCTCGACGCGCTGATTGCCGGCGTGAACATTCCCGAACTTGATCCACTCGAAACCGGCATTGGCTACGGCGCCCTGCCCAACGCGAACGGCGTCATCGAGCTCGACTCGTCGTGCATGCACGGGCCGAAGAAGCGCGCCGGCGCGGTCGCGTGCCTCGAGGGTGTGCGGACGCCGTCACTGGTCGCCAAGGCGGTGATGGAGTACACGGATCATCACTTGCTGGTTGGCGCCGGCGCGCAGCAGTTCGCGCGCAACATGGGATTCACGGTCGAAGACGACCTCAACACCGAGACCTCGCGGCGCCTGTGGCGCGAGTGGAAGCGGCGCGTCGATCCCGAGCACTGGCTGGATCCGAACGGCAACGAGCGCAAGCCCAAGCCGAAGCACGAGAAGGATCCCGGCGCCGAGGCGGCATGGCAGGCGCGCGGGTTGGCAGCTGGGAAAGCGATGGTGCGCGACGGCCTGATTCCCGAAGGCAGCTTCTGGGGCACGATCAACTGCGACGGCCTTGGTCCGAACGGCGACATCTGCGGCGTCACGACCACCAGCGGCCTGGCGTGGAAGATCCCCGGCCGCACCGGCGATTCGCCCATCCTCGGCGCCGGCCTCTACGTCGACAACGAAGTCGGCGCGGCGGGTTCGACCGGCCGTGGCGAAGCCAATCTTTATAACCTGTCGTCGTTCCTGATCGTCGAGTCGATGCGCCGCGGGATGTCGCCGAAGGACGCCGGCATGGAAGCGCTGAAGCGCATCAAGGCCAACACCATTGAATCGCGGCTGCTCAACACCAAGGGCAACCCCAATTTCAACATCCGCTTCTTCGTGCTGAACAAGCAGGGGGATTATGCCGGCGTCTCGATGTATCGCGCCGGCGAGACGAAGTTCGCGGTGTGCACGGAGAACGGCGCCCAGGCGCTTGAGCTCGAACCGCTGCTGCCGGGCGCACCCGAAGATTAGGCCGTCCGGCCCGGCCCCTTCGCGGCGAGGTAGTCGCGCAAGGCTTCGCTCGTGCTACGGAAGGCAAGGTCGTTCCACGGGATGGCATCCACATCGAACGCTCTGGCCTCCAGCCCCTCATCGTCGACGGCCAGCTCACCGGAGATCATCGTCGCCGCATAGACGATGATCACCGGCGCGCGACCGGCATAGGAGTAGATGTCAATCAGGTGATCGAGCCGCACGTCGAGGCCCACCTCCTCGCGGGCCTCGCGAATGGCGGCGAGCGTGACCTCCTCGCCGCGGTCCACGTAGCCCCCTGGGAACACCCACTTGCCATAGCCTGGCTCGATGGCGCGCTTCACGAGGATGAGCTGCCGGCCCTCGTTGACCCGGATGATGGTGCCGACCGCCATCTTCGGACCCAGATAGAACACGAATCCGCACGCCGCGCTGGTGCAGACCAGCCGCTTCGGCTCGGTGGCCTTCAGCACGCGTGGCTCCAGCGGGCTGCCACACACCGGGCAGAACTTGTAGGGCGGGTTCATCTCCTGTGAATGCATTCTCGAGGTGCTCTGGTGCTGACGTGCTCGGGTGCTAGTGTGCGAAAGGCGCACCATAGCACGCCCGCACCGAAGCACCCCAGCACTTGAGCACTCCAGCACCCGATCCCAATATAGAATTCTTGCATGTCGATCCTTAAAGTTGCCCGGATGGGCCATCCCGTCCTCCGCACCAAGGCCCGGACCCTCGATAAGCTCGAGCTGAAGCAGCAGACCATGCAGGACTTCATCGACAGCATGGTCGACACCATGTTCGAGTATGCAGGCGTGGGGCTGGCGGCGCCGCAGGTGCACGAGAGCCTGCGCGTGTTTGTCGCCATGCTCGATGCCGCCGGACAGGGCGACGGCGATGCCGTGGTCTTCGTCAATCCCGAGATCACGGTGGTGGGCGATCAGACCGTCGAAAACTGGGAAGGCTGCCTCAGCATTCCCGAGATTCGCGGCCGCGTCCCGCGGGCCCAGCACATCAAGATCACGGCTCTCGACCGTCACGGCAAGCGCTTTGAGCTGGACCTGGAAGGCTTCCCGGCTCGCGTCGTCCAGCACGAAGCCGACCACCTTGATGGGGTCCTGTTCTTCGACCGCATGAAGGGCCTCGATTCCCTCACTTATCTCGAGGAGTACTCGCGCTATCACTCGCGTCGAGACAAAGACGACGAGGACGACGACGAGGAGTGATGCTATTTCTTGACGCCGGTTCCGCTCATTGAGAACTGGCCGGCGTTGATGTCGAACGACACCTTCACCTTGTCGGTGCCGTCCGGCGTCATGGTGATCAAGGCGTCAAATGACTGCCCCTGGAAGTTGCCGGCGAACTTCAGGACCAGGGCGTCTTTGTCCTTCGCGACGTCGGTCACTTTCTGCGTTTCGGGCGCCATCTGGCTGGACATCTCGGCGACGACCTTCCCGCCTTCGTCCTTCAGGACCACGTTCTGCTCCATAGAACCTTGTGGCGTGTCCAGGTTCAGAACCCAAGTCCCCATGAAGGCGCCGGCGTCTGTGGGCGCGAGCTGGGCCGATGCGGTGAGCGGTGAAAGGACAAGCGCCAATGCGAGCGTGGCGATCAGGCGTGCCATGGTGACAATCCTTGGTTGTGTCTGCCGGGAGCATCCCGGCAGGCCTCGCGGATATTAGCACCACCTCGACCTCGGGAAACACCGGGGTGAGCGCGTATAATGACCCGTCCGCCTTCGCGCCTTGCGCTTCGGCGAGACGAGCTCCCATATGCCTGCCGTTGCCATCGAGACCGCTCCGCCGAAGGTCACGCTCCTGTCGTCGCCGGCGACCCCGTACGACGGCGCGATTGCTGCCGCCCGGACGTGCTATTCGCCACGAGTCATCGAGCGCAGCGAAATCACCGACAAGCAGCGGGATTCGATCGGCCCGCTCACGTTCGAAGGCGGACACCACACCGTGTTCCAGCACGCGCACTTCGAGTTCGGCCTCGAGAACATCTCGCGGCAGCTGGTGTGGAGCGTGCTGCACTCGTATCCGTTCTATAACTCCGAACAGTCCAGCCAGCGCTACGTCAAGCTGAACGAGCCGCGTGCGTTCGTGCCGCCGATCACCGGCGAGGCCTTGGACGTCTACGAACAGGCCGTGCTCAAGGCCTGGGACTCTTACGCGAAGCTCTCCGCGCTGCTCAAGGATGATGCGTGGGCCATCCTGAAGGATTTGCGATACGTCAGGGCCACCAATTCGCCGGCGCGCCTGAAGGCAGTTGAGCGCGAGTCCGAGAAGAAGGCGATTGAAACCGCGCGCTACGTGATTCCGATTGGCGCGTTCACCTCGATGGTGCATACCGTGTCGGGCATCGTGCTGCATCGGCTGTACCGGATGCTCAATGCCGGTGACGTGCCGTACGAAGCCGCCATGGTGATTGGCGCGATGGTCGACCTGGTGAAGGAAGTCGACCCGATGTTCTTCGAGAAGGTCGGGCTCGACACCCTGGCGCGCGAGGCCATGCCGGAAATGCAGTTCCCGAACACGCGGGCGTCGGGCGACGCGTTTGCGGCCGAGTTCGATCGCCGCCTGCAGGGCCGCGTGTCGCGGCTGCGCGACTGGTCGGCCGGCGCCGAGCGGGTGGTGGCCGACGCCGTGCGCGCCACCTTCGGCATCACCACCGTCGAGATGGGCGACGAGGAAGCGATCGATCGGGTGATGAACCCGGCGCGCAATCCGTATCGCGTCGACATGCTCGACGTCGCGTATCACTCGCCGATGATGCGCACGCTGAACCACGCCAACTACGTCTTCGAGAAGAAGCTGAGTCACACCGCCGACTCGCAGGACCAGCGGCACCGCATGGTGCCGGCGTCGCGGCCCATGATGACACTGGCCGATACGACCCAGCCCGACTACATCACGCCGCGCCTGATTCGCCAGAACCCTGAGGCGCTGGTGGTGTACGAACAGGCGATGGCCGAGGCGTGGACGGCCAAGAACAAGCTGCTGGCCCTCGGTGTGCCGCTCGAATACGCGCTCTACGTGGTCCCCAACGCCAAGGCGCTGCGGCTGGTGGAATCAGGCTCGTTCATCGCCCTGCAGCACAAGTGGACGCTGCGGACCTGCTTCAACGCGCAGGAGGAGATCTACCTGGCGTCGATGGACGAGATCAGCCAGGTGAAGGAGATTCACCCGCAGCTGGGCCGCTACCTTGGTCCGCCGTGCGTGCTGCGCAACAAGATCGTGTCACCACGCTGCACAGAGGGCACCCACTTCTGCGGCGTGCCGGTCTGGAACTCGTTCCCGAACGCCGAGCGCCGGCTCTGACGTGGCGCCGATCCTGCCGTGGATCGCGCATCTCTACACCGCGTCGGGGGCCGTCATCGCCCTGCTGGCCACCGGCGTCACCTTCGCGCACAACTTTCGCGCCGCGTTCATCTACCTGGTCGTGGCGACGTTTGTTGATGCGACCGACGGCGTGCTGGCGCGCGCGCTCCGCGTCAAGGAGCGCCTGCCGCACTACGACGGCGCCCGCCTCGACGACATTGTCGATTACCTGACCTACGTGTTCGTGCCGGTACTGATCGTGTGGCAGGCCCAACTGGTGCCGGTCGCGTTTCCGGTGTGTGCGGCCATGTTGCTCGCCAGCGCCTACGGGTTTGGCCAGGCCGACGCCAAGGTCAACACCGGCGATCCCTTCTTCACCGGCTTCCCCTCCTACTGGAACATCGTCGTCATCTACCTGTATGTGTGGCAGCTTGCGCCGGTGGTCAACGCGGTGATCCTGCTGGTGCTGTCGGTGCTGGTGTTCGTGCCGATCCGCTACGTGTACTCATCGCGCACGAAGACGCTGAAGGTGCCCACACTGGTGCTTGGCTCGACGTGGGCGGCGGTGTTTGTCGTCATGATTTGGCGCTTGCCGGCCACTGACGGCCCATGGCTGGCACTGTCGCTGGTGTTTCCGATCTACTACGTCGCGCTATCGCTGTGGCTCAACACCCAAGCCTCCAAGCCTCCAAGCCCCCAAGCCACCTAGCCTATAGATATGTCGCCGCTCGTTATCATCTTCATCACCGTCTTCATCGATTTGCTCGGCTTCGGGATCATCATCCCGCTGCTGCCGTTCTACGCCGAGTCGTTCGGCGCGTCGGCCCTGACCATCGGTCTGCTGGGTACCAGTTTCTCGCTGATGCAGTTCGTGTTCTCGCCGATCTGGGGGCGCTGGTCCGACAAGGTCGGGCGCAAGCCGATCATCCTGCTGGGGCTGATGGGGTCGTGCCTGTCGTACCTGACGCTGGCGCTGGCCACTTCGCTGCCGATGTTGTTTGTCGCGCGCATCATTGGCGGCATTGCCGGCGCCAACATTCCGACGGCGCAGGCCTACATCGCGGATGTCACCACGCCGGAGAATCGCGCCAAGGGCATGGGCATGGTGGGCGCCGCCTTCGGGCTGGGCTTCATTTTCGGCCCAGCCATTGGCGGCCTGCTCAGCCGCATCAGCCCCTCAGCGCCGATGTGGTTTGCCTCGGCGCTGTGCCTGAGTAATTTCATTGCCGCCTGGTTCCTGCTGCCCGAGTCGCGCAGGGTCTCGGCCGACACCAAGACGCTGGGCCGCCTCGAAGCGTTCAGGCACGCGATGACCAAGCCGGCCCTGGTGTTGTTGTTGGCGCTCTACTTCCTCGTCACGGCAGCCTTCTCCGGGTTTGAAGCGACCTTCGCACTGTTCAGCGAAGCACGCTACGGGTTCACCGCCGCCTCCATCGGCTTTCTGTTTGCGTTCATCGGTGTGGTGTTGGCGGTGATACAGGGCGTGCTGGTTCACCGGGTCGTCAAGCGACTGGGGGAGCCACGAGTGATTCCCATCGCCATTTTCTGCATTGCCGTGGGCGTTGGCCTGGTCCCGTTTGCGTGGAGTGTACCGACGCTGCTGGTGGCGCTCGGCGTGCTGGCGGTCGGCATGGGCTTTAATAACCCGTCGCTGACGTCCATGGTCTCTCGGTTGTCTGATCCCAACGACCAGGGCGGCATGCTTGGCCTGGCCTCGTCGCTCGCCAGCCTTGGCCGCGTCGTCGGTCCCGCGTGGGGCGGATTTTTATACGACTCGTACGGCATGACCACGCCGTACCTCAGCGCGTCGGGCCTGATGCTGGTCGCGTTTGCCGTCTCGTTTTTCGGGCTGTCGCGCCTGCGCCATGAAACCCACGCCCCTGCACGCGGCTAATCCCGGGCCGTATACCGGCGACGGCAACTGGACGTACCTGATCCCAGGCGAGCGGCCGGTGCTGATCGACGCCGGCGTTGGGAACGCCGCCCACCTTGACGCGATTGGCGCGGCGGCACCGGCCGGACCGGCCGAGGTGATCGTGACCCACGCGCATTCCGATCACGCATCAGGCGCACCAGCCATTCGCGGGCGTTGGCCGGCGGCTGGCTTGACCAAGATGCCGTGGCCTGAGCGCGACGGCGACGTGCCGTGGCAGTCGCTGGCCGATGGCGACACCGTGATGACCGACTCGGGTTCGCTTGAAGTCCTCCACACGCCAGGACACTCGCCGGACCACATCGCCCTATGGCATGCCGAGTCGCGAACGGTGTTCGTGGGCGACCTCCTGCAGTTGGGTACCACCGTCTTCATCCCGGCTTCCTCCGGTGGCAGCCTTAGCGAATACCTGGCTTCGCTCGAGCGCCTGCGGCAGCTCTCGCCGGTGCGCGCATGGCCGGCGCATGGACCGGTGATCGAAGACCCGATGGCGCTCATCCACTACTACCTGGATCATCGGCGACTGCGGGAAGAGCAGGTGTTGGCGGCGCTCGCGGATGGCCTGGCGACGGTTGAGGCGATCACCGATCGCATCTACACGAACCTGGCCCAGGCGCTGCTGCCGATGGCCCGGGAGAGCGTGCTGGCGCACTTGGTCAAGCTCGAGGGCGAAAGCAAGGCGCGAGGCGCGGAAGCGCTTTGGGTACTCCGGCGATAGCAAAATGTGCCGGCCTCGGACGCTGCGCGCGCTGACCGATGCGGCGCGGCTAGCGGGGATTGAGAAACGGGTGTCATGCCACGTGTTTCGTCACAGCTTTGCGACGCACCTGCTTGAAGCGGGGGCTGACATCCGGACGGTGCAGGAACTGCTGGGCCACAAGGATGTCAGTACGACCATGATCTATACCCACGTAATGAGTCGGGGCGCGATGGGGAGTAACGCATCCTGGTGCGCGTGCTTTACAGCCATGGCCCGGCTGACCCACCCGTTGAGATGGGTGGTATCATCCGCGCGGTCAAGGGCTTGCGGTATTCGCCTGCGGCCTGGCGGAATTTCCATAGCCGCACGCTCGCAGCTATGGTTAGTCGGAACTATGCCGACCCGTCCGTCAGTCTAGATACAGTTAGCCTGCTGAACCAGCACAATCACGGCTCTCAAGAATCGCCCGTTTGAGTTTCGATCAACTAGGGCGTATTCTGGCCCTGACTTCCCA
>CAMBHC010000111.1 GCA_945866285.1 Candidatus Sulfopaludibacter sp. SbA3
CACCTCGAGAGTCGTGCCCTTCACCGTCGTCTCCCAAATCTCGATATCGATCTCGTTGACCAGCAGGAAGGCGTAGCCGTCGGCGCCTGGAATGGGGGTCCACTCGAACCGCTTCGGCTGCGCGCCGACCGAGTCGCGCGCCGGCACCAGGTGCTCGATGTTCTGCGCGGCCGACGCCGTCTTTGCCGAAGCGTCGGCGCCCACGGGCGACACCACCGCGCCGGCGGAGGCGGGCGCCTCAGAGGCCTGCGCGCATGCGACGCTGGCGAACAGGATCGGCGCCAGGAACTTAGAGCGGAATGTTGCCATGTTTCTTCGGCGGGTTCTTGTCGCGTTTGTGATCGAGCGTCGCCAACGCCCACACCAGCTTGGCGCGGGTTGTGCGCGGCAGAATGACTTCGTCGACGTAGCCGCGCTCGGCGGCGACGTATGGACTGGCGAAGCGCTCGCGGAACTCGGCGATCTTCTGCGCCCGCATCGCGGCCGGGTCGGTGGCCTTCTCGATCTCGCGCTTGTAGAGAATATTGACGGCGCCTTCAGCGCCCATGACCGCAATCTCCGCGCTCGGCCAGGCGAAGTTGAAGTCCGTCCGAAGGTGCTTGCTGGCCATCACGCAGTAGGCGCCGCCGTAGGCCTTGCGCGTGATCACGGTGATTTTCGGGACCGTGGCTTCGGCAAAGGCGTACAACAACTTGGCGCCGTGGCGAATGATGCCGCCGTACTCCTGCACGGTGCCGGGCAGAAACCCAGGCACGTCCTCGAAGGTAATCAGCGGAATGTTGAACGCATCGCAGAAGCGCACGAAGCGCGCGCCCTTCACCGAGGCATTGATGTCGAGCGTGCCGGCCAGATAGGCCGGTTGGTTGGCGACAATGCCGACGGGCCGGCCACCGAGACGGGCAAACCCCACCAGCATGTTGCGCGCATAGTGCTGATGCACCTCGAGAAAATAGCCATCGTCCGCGATCGTGTGGATCAGGTCCAGCATGTCGTACGGCTGGTTGGGCGACGCCGGCACGAGTGAATCGAGGGACTCGTCTTCGCGATCGGCGGGATCGTCAGTCGGCTTGCGTGGTGGATCGTCGAGATTGTTGCCCGGCATGAACGACAGCAACTCGCGAATCAACGCCAGGCATTCGGCATCGTCTTCGACCGCGAAATGAGCGACGCCGCTCTTCTCGTTGTGCGTCATCGCGCCGCCAAGGTCTTCCTTGGTGACGTCCTCGTGCGTGACGGTCTTGATCACGTCGGGACCGGTGACGAACATGTAGCTGGTCTGCTTGACCATCACGATGAAGTCGGTAATGGCAGGCGAATAGACGGCGCCGCCGGCGCACGGTCCCATGATCGCGGAAATTTGCGGGACCACGCCGGACGCCAGGGTGTTGCGCAGGAAAATATCGGAGTAGCCCCCGAGGGAGACGACGCCTTCCTGGATGCGCGCGCCGCCCGAGTCGTTGAGCCCGATGACGGGTGCGCCGTTGCGCACGGCCATGTCCATCACCTTGCAGATCTTCGCGGCGTTGGTTTCCGAGAGCGAGCCGCCGAAGACGGTGAAGTCCTGCGCGAAGGCATAGGCGACCCGGCCGTTGATGCGGCCGTGGCCGGTCACCACCCCGTCGCCCGGCACGATCTGCTGCTCCATCCCGAAGTCCTGGCAGCGATGGGTGACCAGCTTGTCGACTTCCTCGAACGTGCCGGGATCGAACAGCCGCGTCATGCGCTCGCGGGCCGTGAGCTTGCCCTGCTCATGCTGTTTCTGGAGGCGCGCTTCGCCACCACCCAGTTCGGCGAGACGCTCGCGTTCTCTCAGGCGTTCGACCGGATTCATCGGCACGGGTTGCTGAGCGTGCCGACGCCTTCAAGCTTGACCATCATGCGGTCGCCGGGGACCAGGGGGCCGACCCCGGACGGCGTGCCGGTGGTGATGACATCGCCGGGCTGCAGGGTCATGAAGCGGGAGACGTGCTCCACCAGGTAGGGCACCGGGAAGATCAGCTCGCGCGTGTTCGAGTGGTGGCGCTTCTCGCCATTCACCCAACCTTCGATCTCGAGCGCGGACGGATCGAGACCCACGGCGATGCAGGGGCCGATCGGCGCAAAGGTGTCGAAGCCCTTGGCACGTGAATACTGGACGTCCGACACTTGCAGTTCGCGCGCGGTCACGTCACACAGGCACGTGACGCCGAGGATGTAATCCATGGCATCAGCGGCGGTCACCCGGGACGCGCGCTTGCCGATCACGACCGCCATTTCGGCCTCGTGCTCGATGCGGCCGGCCCAGTCGGGCAAGCAGATCGCCTCATCCGGGCCAATCACTGTCGTCGCCGGCTTGAGGAACACCAGCGGCTCCTCGGGGAGCTTCTTCTTCATCTCCGCGGCGTGGTCTTTGTAGTTCAACCCGATGCACACGACGATCGACGGCTGCACCGGCGCGAGAAACTTGAGGGCCGTGCCGGCGGGAATTTCATCGCCTGGTTCGTAGGTTCCGAACACGTCGCCGCGTAACCAGCACAAGTTGCCGTCGCGCTCCACCGCGTAGCGCCCGCCCATCCCCTGCTTCACTCGATAAATGCGATCCATGGTCCTCTTATCCCAAGCCGTGGCTAACGCGCCGTTTCTTCGACCCGATTCGACTGCGCGCTGACGTTCTGCGGCGTGGCGCGGTCAACCGCCACCACGACGTACACGTAGTGCGTGCCCGCGCGCGCCGTGGTGTCGCGAAAGGTCGTGGCCACCACCGGTTCCGGTGTTATTGCTCGAAGTGTGTCACCGGGCGCTTCGCCGCGCAAGACCAGGTACCCCGCAAGGTCACTTTCGATGTTCGGTTCCCAGATCAGGCTGATCACCCCGGCACCGGCGATCGCGGCCAGCGAACGTGGCGCGGCAGGCGGGAACGTGTCGGCGGGCGTCACGCAGGTCTGCGGCGACGCGGGACCCATGACCGTGGCACCCGCCAGCTTGTCGACCGGTCGCACGACGAAGCATCGCTCGACGCCAAAGGTCACGGCGGGAATCAAGTGCCCGGTGACCGCCAGGGGGAGCGGTGTCAGCGCGGTGGGCAGCAGGATCGCGAATGGATCCTCAACGAGCGGCGCCGATGGTACCTCGAAGAGGTTATAGGTCGTGGCCTCGGACTGGAAGCCCAGCGACTTCGCCACGAGCGGCACCGGTGGTGGCTTCAGGGTCGCGGGCGAGGCGTTGCCTGGCGGCACGACGACCGGGGGTGGCGGTGGCGGCAGCACGGCAAACGCTGACGAGCGCGCGTCAACCGGCGGCAACCAACTGAGGGTCAGCCCGGTTTCTCCGACCACGATCTGCGGCGCGCCGGGCGCGGAACTCGCGGCCTCGAGCGGCACGGCGACGGCGGTCGAGGCCCGCGCTTTTCGGCCACGCGGACTCACACCAACAACAAAGTAGTAGCGACGCGCCAACTGCGTCGGCGCTGGCATGATCAGCGGTCCGAGCACCGGTTCCTCGTCCGGCGACTCGAGCGGCACCACCGTGCCGCGTTTCGGCGGCAGGGGCACGGCCACACGCATCTCGGCAGTGAGAGCTTCCCTCATCACCGCCGGAACGGCGCGGTCAATGCCAGGCGGTAACGGCAGCGGCGGCACGCCGACTCCGTCGGGAGCGGGCGGCAGGACCGGGAGAATCGGGCGCACCGGCAAGGTCGCGACCAAGGTCGCCAGCTTGCGCTGTTCATCGGTGTCAGGAGCGCTGGTCGCCGTGATGGCATAGATCTCGAGCGACCCGAGGTCAGCCGGCTGCTGGCCGTCCACATTCGCCGTCGGCACCTTGAACGACACGAACACGTCGTCCCCAACCCGCTGGGTGGTGACCTCACCCACGGTCGCCGGCACACGCGCGAACGGCGCCAGCGGTGGCCCCTTCTTTCCGCAGCCGGCCGCAAGGATGCTCGCTACGCAGATAGCCGTTCTAATCGTCGGGAGATTCACAAGATATAGCGGGACAGGTCTTCGTTCTTGACGATATCGGCCAGCATGCGTCGCACGTACGACGCGTCAATAGTAACCGACTTGTCTTCTAGCGTCGGCGCGTCGAACGACACTTCGTCGAGCAGCCGCTCCATCACGGTGTGCAGCCGTCTGGCGCCGATGTTCTCAGTGCGTTCGTTGACGAGGGTCGCGTATTCAGCGATGGTCGCGACGCCATCTTCGGTAAACGTGAGGTCAACGCCCTCGGTGGCCATCAGCGCGATGTACTGCTTGATCAGCGCACTCTTGGGCTCGGTGAGAATGCGGACGAACTCGGCCTGGCCGAGCGCGTCGAGCTCCACGCGAATCGGAAAGCGGCCCTGGAGCTCGGGAATCAGGTCCGACGGCTTCGAGACATGAAACGCGCCGGCGGCGATGAACAGGATGTGATCGGTGCGCACCATGCCGTGCTTGGTGTTGACCGTCGTGCCTTCAACGATCGGCAAGATGTCACGCTGGACGCCTTCACGACTGATTTCAGGCCCGTGACTGCCTTCACGACCGGCGATCTTGTCGATCTCGTCAACGAAGATGATGCCCGCCTGTTCGACCCGCTCGACTGCGGCGGATGAGACCGCCTCCATGTCGATCAGCTTCTGCTCTTCTTCGGCGGACAGCCGTTCGCGCGCATCGGCCACCGTCACGCGACGACGCTTGGATTTGCCCTGGAACAAGCCCGGCATCATGTCGCGCAGGTTGACGCCGACTTCTTCCATCGACGACCCGGCGATCAGCTCAATCGACGGGAACGACTTCTCCTGCACGTCGATTTCAACGAACCGCTCGTCGAGCTTGCCCGCGCGCAGTTGCTCGCGCATGCGCTGGCGGGTGTCGTGCATCTCGTCGCGAATGCGGCCCGGGTCCTCATCGGGCGCGGCCGGGCGCGGCGGCAACAGCAGGTCGAGCAGGCGCTCTTCGGTATTGAGCTCCGCCTTGACTCGCACTTCTTCGATCCGCTCGTCGCGGACCATGTTGACGGCCAGTTCGACCAGGTCACGAACCATCGACTCGACATCGCGGCCGACATAGCCGACCTCGGTGAACTTCGAGGCCTCGACTTTGATAAACGGCGATTGCGCCAGGCGCGCCAGGCGCCGCGCGATCTCGGTCTTGCCGACGCCGGTCGGACCAATCATCAGGATGTTCTTCGGTGCGACGTCTTCCGCCAGTTCGGCGGGCAGCTTCTGCCGCCGCAAGCGGTTACGCAGGGCGATGGCCACCGCCCGCTTCGCTTTAGCCTGGCCGACGACGTACTTGTCGAGTTCGGCGACGATTTGGCGCGGGGTAAGCGAGTCGATGAACGTGGACGGGCGCTCGGGCAAGGGGATCGACATCCTAAATTTCTTCGAACGTGAAGTTACTGTTCGTATAAATGCAGATTTCTGCGGCGATGGTCATCGACCGCTCCGCGATCTCGCGCGGCGACAAGTTCGTGCTGCGGACCAGCGCCTTGGCCGCGGATTGCGCGAATGCCCCGCCCGACCCAATCCCGATCACGCCATCGTCCGGTTCGATCAAGTCGCCGGTACCCGACAGCAGGAACGTGGACTTGCGGTCGAGCACGATCAGCATGGCTTCAAGGCGGCGCAGCGCGCGATCGGTGCGCCAGTCTTTCGCCAACTCGACCGCTGAGCGCTCAAGGTTGCCGCGATACTGCTCCAGCTTGGCTTCGAAGCGCGCGAACAGCGCGAACGAGTCGGCCGCGGAACCGGCGAATCCGGCGAGGATGCTGTCGTTATACAGGCGGCGGATCTTGCGGGCGTTCTGCTTCACGACGGTGTTGCCGAGCGTGACTTGTCCGTCCCCGGCCAGCACGGCGCGATCGTCGCGGCGCACCGCCAGGATGGTCGTGGCGTGGAACGTCGATTCCATCTCTGTAGTCTCTCACAACGGCGGGAGCCTACAGGAGGTCAAGAGGCCAGGAGGTCGCTGAGGGCACACGCGACAAGACAGCCGCGACCGCGGTTCTCTTACTCCTTCGCCTTGCCGGCGAAATACAGGTAGATCGGGATGCCAGCCGCCATCACGGCCACACCGGCCAGCGTCGTGAGCGGAGCGGTGTAGATGCCGTTGATCACGGTGGCCGTGCCAACGATCACGAACAGCGCCGGCGTATACGGATAGCCCCACGCCTTGAACGGCCGCTCGGCGTTGGGTTCACGCGAACGCAGCACGAACACGGCGGCGACCGCGATGGTGGCAAACAGCGTGACCGCGAAGCCGGTGTAGGTCGTCAGCGTATCCGCCGAGCCAGACAGGATCAGGATGCTCGCCCAGATCCCTTGCGCGATGATCGCCACCGACGGCGTGCGGTAGGTCGGGTGAATACGGGCCGCGGCCGGCAGGAACACGCCGTCGCGTGCCATCGCGTAGTACACGCGCGGGCCGGCAAAGATGTTGGCGCTGACGCTCGCCAGCAGGCTGACGATCGACACCACGCCCATGATGTTGCCCGCCGCAGGGCCCAGCATCTTGTCGGCGACGACGTCGAGCACACTGCCCTGCACCTTCGCCAGTTCACCCACCGGCATCACGTAGAGATACAGCGCATTCAACAGCAGGTAGATCAGGATCACGGCGCCGGTGCCGAGCGCCAGCGCCTTCGGCACGTTGCGCCCGGGATCGCGAATCTCTTCCGCCATGTACGACGCGGCGTTCCAGCCGGAGTAGGTGAACATCACGGCCAGCAGGGCCAGCAGCCACGACGAGCCGGAGACCGGCCCGGCGACCACCTGCATGTTCGCGGTCGATCCCGCGCCCATGGAGAAGCCGGCCGCGATGAACAGCATCAACGCGGCCACTTTCAGCACGGCCAGGAAGTTCATCAACAACCGGCCGGGGCCAACACCGCGATAGTGCACGTACGAGAGTGCGACCACCGCCGAGATGGCGACCAGGGTGCGCCGCGACACGGTCAGCGGAAAATACGGCAGCGGCACGACGAAGAACGGCGTGTGATCCGCGGCACCCGGGAAAAATCGATCGAGGTAGAAGACCAGGACCACCGAGGTGGCCGCGATGGCGCCGGCAAAGCCCGCAACGAACGACACCCACCCGGTGATAAAGCCCGCGAGGTTGCCGTAGGCGGCGCGAAGGTAGACATATTCACCTCCGGCCTTGGGCCGCAGCGCAGCCAACTCCGCGTATGCCGAGGCGCCGCAGAACGCGAGCACACCACCAGCAACCCAGATCCCAAGGAACAACCACGGGTTCGGCACGCCCGCCGCGATCAGTGGCGGCGTGAAGAGAATGCCGCCGCCAATGACGTTGGAGACGATGATCGCCGCGGCATCGAACGGGCCGAGGCGGCGATCAAGAGTGTTGGACCTAGCTGCGGAACTCGCCATCGCCGCCGATTATAGGCGAGGTTCTTTTCCTACTTCGTCAGGAGTTGGCGCTGAATCGGATACTCCGCCAGCTTCGCCCACACTTTCGAACCCTGCTTCAGGAAGATCTCGACCTTGGCGTCGATGAACTCCGTGTTCTGCAGCATCTGCATGCGAGGCTGGGTGCCGGTGTAGCCCAGGGCCGAGCGCATCACCATGGGTTGGGTCTCGGCGCCGGCCGCGAGGCCCGGCTTGCGAGGAATCGCCCACCCGAAGTACTCGCCCCACATTTCCTGCTCGCCGACGCGCTTGAAAATGGCGTTGATCTGGATGGACTTCAACGGCTCGCCTGACTTGTTGCGCAGCTTGAGCGTGACGCTCGGCACCAGCTTGTTCTTCTGGCCTTCGACAATGCCATCGTCGAACCAGCCGGTGACGACGTCGACGGGCTCGAGCGCGGCGACCGCCTCGACCGATGACCCACAGTTGGAAGAGAACAGGGCCAGGACGGCGACAAGGACCAGCCCGGGCGTGCGCGTCAGCAGGGATGCCATGTCAGTATTCTAAGGCACCGGGACGCCGCAGAGGTCTCCAGTAGCTGGGCTAATATCAAGC
>CAMBHC010000112.1 GCA_945866285.1 Candidatus Sulfopaludibacter sp. SbA3
GGCACGTCCATCTTCTCGACGTAGTTGGCGCCGTCCAGGACATACATCACGGGATACAGGCTGTCCGTTGCGGCCGCATAGCCCGGCGGCAGGTAGATCCAGATGCGCCGTGGACCCAGGAGCGCTCGAGAGACGACCGTCTCAGTCAACAACTCGCCCGCCGGCACCGGCGTCTCGTCATCCACTTCCGGGTTCGCGACCCAGAACGGCATGCGAACCTCCGAGCGCGGGCCGGCGTACGCCTGCACCTTTCGGGGATTCATCGGATCGGCGGCCGCATCCGCATCAAAGAACAAGACGTACTCGGCGCGCGCGTTCGTGTACGCCGTGCCCTCCAGGTACGACCACGTCGTCCCGTCGATGCGGGTCATCTTGCCGATGGCCGCGTCGTAGACAGGTTGCGCCGCCTGCCCCGGGCTTGGTCGAAGGGCCCAGGCGTTGAAGTCGCCGACCACGCGCGGCGTCTTGCCGTTGACATCCCTGGCGAAGAACACCAGCCGCGTCTGGTTCTCCACGATGGGCGTGCCGCCTCTCGCGGCGATGAATTTCTCGACCGCCGCATCGCGCTGCTCGGACTCCATGCCGGACAGTTGTTTCTTGAGCGCCGCCCACGATTGCGGCTCGCCGGCGCACCCGGTGAGGGCCAGGACCAGTAGCACCAGTAGCCTAGGCACTCGGCACCTCTGGCACCTCTGGCACCCCTGGCACTGTGGCACCCCTGGCACCCTTAGAACCCTGTCCCTCGACAATCAGCTGTCCACAAGCGGCGCGAATGTCCCGCCCGCGGCTCTTGCGCACCGAGACGTTGAGCCCCTTGTCGGCGAGGATCTTCGCGAAGGTGTTGATGACTTCGTCCGAGGGTCGTTCGAACGGGATGCCCGGGGCGGCGTTGAGCGGCAGCAGGTTGACCTTGGCCTTGACGCCCGTCAGCACCTTCACCAGCTTGCGCGCGTCTTGCGGCGAGTCGTTGACGCCGGCCAGCATCACGTACTCGAACATGATGCGCCGGCGCTTGGCCAGGGGGAACCGCTTGCAGGCGTCGATCACGTCCTGCATCGAGTATTTCTTGTTCGACGGCACAATCGCTGCGCGCGTTTCCTCCGTGGCCGCGTGTAATGACACCGCGAGGTTGGGCATCAGTTCTTCACCGGCCAGCTTGTCCATCATCGGCACCAGGCCGACGGTCGACAGCGTCACGCGCTTTGGATGCAGGGCCAGGCCCTCTTTCTCGTTCAGCATCCGCAACGCCTTCATGGTCGCATCGTAGTTGTGCAGCGGTTCGCCCATGCCCATCAGGACGATGTTGAAGGATTTGTCGAGAAGGTCGAGCGATTGGGCGAGCAGCCGGACCTGGGCGGTGATCTCAGCCGCCGACAGGTTCCGCACGAGGCCCATCTTGCCCGTGAGGCAGAACGCGCAACCCATCGCGCAGCCCACTTGTGTCGAGACGCAGAAGGTTTGTGCCGGCGTATCGGGAATGAAGACGGCTTCAATCTGCTTGCCGTCCGCCAGTTGCAGCACGAACTTCTGCGTGCCGTCCTGCGAGACGTCGCGCTTGGTGATGGTGGGGAGCGAAACAGTGGCCTTGTCGATGAGCGCCGTGCGCAGGCCCTGGCTCAGGTCCGACATCTGGGCGAAGTCGATGACGCCGCGCCGCCAGATCCAGCGGTAGATCTGTTTGGCGTGGAAACGCTTGTGGCCGAGCGACTCGACGAAGGTCTCGAGATCGCCCAGCTCCATTCCGGCGAGGTCGGCGAGCACCCGATCAGTGTAGCGCCCGCCGCTGCCTTTGGCGAAGGTGGGCTGGTTGGCGAACCTGTCGCGCATGGATGCCAGGGTGCGGGTGATTGAGTCGCGACCCGCGCCGCCAGCACACCTTCCTGCATGTGCTTGTCGATCGTCTTGGGCTGGAGAATGGCCGCCAGTTCTCTGGCCGAGGCTGGTAGAGCACGAGAGCATGGCGGCCATCGCCGTCTCGCGAGCGAGAGGTCGGACGAAGCTGGTGACCATCCGGCCTTATCCCCACAATACCGCCGCACCCAGCCGCCGCGCCACGGTGTTTCTGAAATGGCGTGTGAAACGGCTCAAAGTGATATGCTTCCCGAGTAACTCTTTCTGCCGTAACTTCTTAATCCGCGGCAGGTTCCCACGTGTCCGAGCCCAATATCCGTCGCGCTGTCCTTGACAACGGTGTCCGTCTTGCCACCGAGCGAATGCCTCATGTTCGGTCGGTCGCGGTCGGCGTCTGGCTCACACGCGGTTCGCGGCACGAGCCGTCGGACAGCATGGGTATCGCGCACTTTGTCGAGCACATGCTCTTCAAGGGCACGCCCACGCGATCGGCGGAAGAGATTGCCCAGCAGGTCGATTCGATCGGCGGCCAGATCGACGCCTTCACCTCCAAGGAATACGCCGGCTACTACCTCAAGGTGCTCGACGAGCACTTGCCGCTCGCGGTCGAGATTCTCGCCGACCTGATCAGCAATCCGCTGCTGGCCGAGGACGACATCGAAAAAGAGAAGAAGGTCATCCTCGAAGAGATCAAGATGGTCGAGGACACGCCCGACGACCTCGTCCACGAGATCTTCGCGGAAGGATTCTGGAGCGGCCATCCGCTCGGCCGGCCCATTCTCGGCACGCCCGCCAGCGTCAACGCGCTCAATCGCGACACCCTGAAGGCATATTTCGGCAGCACCTACGTCGCCGAGAACTTCGTGGTTGTCGCCGTCGGCAATCTCGAGCACGACCACGTGCAGGCGCTGCTTGAACGCGCGCTCGCGCACATTCCGCGCAGTGGGCCAGAGGCGGAGCACACCGCGCCGATCGTGGCGTCAACAATCCAGATTCGCAAGAAAGACCTGGAGCAGAGTCACGTCGTGTTCGGGGCCCCGGCGCTGCCGCAGCATCACCCGGAACGCTACGCCGGCTACGCGCTCAATACCACGCTGGGCGGCTCGATGAGCTCGCGCTTGTTCCAGAACGTGCGCGAGAAGCGAGGCCTCGCGTATGCGGTGTTCTCGGGCTTGTCGTCGTACCAGGACTCGGGCGCCCTCAGCATTTACGCGGGGTGCAGCAACGACGTGGTGTCGGAACTGATCGATGTCGTGGTCGCGGAGATTCGGCAAATGAAGGCCGGCGGCCTCGATGCGACCGAGCTGCGGCGCGCGAAAGACCACCTTAAGGGGTCCCTGATGCTCGGCCTCGAAAGCACCTCGAGCCGCATGTCGCACCTGGCTCGCCAGGAGATGTACCGCGATCGCACCGACGGCCTGGACGAAATGCTGGCGTCGATCGAGCGCGTGACGGCGGAAGACGTACTCAAGCTGGCGGATAGATTTTTTGCAAACGGCTCGCTCGCGGTCACCGTACTGGGGAACGTGAACGGCCTGAAGGTCACCAGCGAGCAATTGGCGCTGTGAGGGCACGGTCCGGCTAGAGCCGGACGCCACACCGGAACCGGCTAAAGCCGGACGCTACGGGAGAGCTGACAACTGGAATGATCGCTCGTTACACCAATCCCGAAATGGGTCGCATCTGGAGCGACCAGCGCCGGTACGAAACCTGGCTCGCGGTCGAGATCGCCGCCGCCGAAGCCATGGCCGAGGCCGGCATTGTTCCTGCCGAGGCCGCACGCGACTTGCGGGCGAAGGGCGCCTTCGACATCGCGCGCATCGACGAAATCGAAAGAGTCACCCAGCACGACGTCATTGCCTTCACCACCTCGGTGGCCGAGAAGGTCGGCCCGTCGGCCCGCTGGCTGCACTTCGGCCTCACCTCCTCTGACGTGATTGATACCGCGCAGGCCCTGCAGATGGTCGAGGCGTGCGACGTCATCCTCAAGCTGCTGGCCGGACTTGCCGATGCGGTCAAGACCCGCGCGGTCGAGCACAAGGACACGCCCATGATCGGGCGGACGCACGGCGTCCACGCCGAGGTCATGACCTTCGGCTTGAAACTGGCGCTGTGGTACGCCGACATCACCCGCTCGATCGAGCGCGTGCGCCGCGCGCGCGAAGGCGTGCGGGTCGGCATGATTTCCGGTGCCGTCGGCACGTTTGCGCACCTCGATCCGTCGATCGAGGCGGCGGTCTGCCGCCGCCTGGGGCTCGAGCCAGATGCGGTGTCGTCGCAGGTGATTCAGCGCGACCGCCACGCCGAGTTGCTGAGCGCGCTCGCGATCACCGCGGCCTGTCTCGAGAAGTTCGCACTGGAGATCCGCGGCCTGCAGAAGACCGAGATCGGCGAAGTGGAAGAGCCGTTTGCCAAAGGGCAGAAGGGCTCGTCGGCGATGCCCCACAAGCGCAATCCGATTGGCTGCGAACAAATCGTCGGCCTGGCCCGGCTGATGCGGAGCAACGCCATGGCGGCGATGGAGAACATCGCGCTGTGGCACGAGCGCGACATCTCGCATTCGTCGGTCGAGCGCGTAATCCTGCCCGACAGCTTCATCGCCCTCGATCACATGCTGCGGCGCTTCACGCGCATTGCCAGCGGCATGGTGGTGTATCCCGACCGCATGCTCGCCAACCTGAATCGTTCGCGCGGCGTAGTGTTTTCGGGGCAGGTGCTGCTCGAGTTGGCGCGTCACGGCGTCTCGCGCGAGCAGGCCTACGAATGGGTGCAGCGCAACGCCATGCGCTCGTTCCACGAGCAGCAGGACTTCAAGCCGCTGTTGCTGGCCGATGCCGACATCACCAAGGTGCTGCCGGCGGTTGAAATTGAGAAGGCGTTCGACCTGACGGAACAACTCCGCAACGTCAACGTCGTGTTCCAACGTGTCTTTGGAGGATAACGCATGCGTGCCCGTGTCTATGTGACCTTGAAACCATCCGTGTTCGATCCGCAGGGGCGCGTCGTCGCCGATGCGCTGGTCACGATGGGCTACCAGGACGTGCAGGATGTGCGGCAGGGCAAGTTCTTCGAGGTCGAGATTGCCGCGACCGACGCCGCAACGGCGAAGACCCGGGTCACCGAGATGGCTGACAAGCTGCTCGCCAACCCGGTGATCGAGAGCTATCGCGTCGAGGTCCTGCCATGAAGTTTGCGGTCGTCGTGTTTCCCGGGTCGAACTCGGACTACGACGCGTTCTATGCCGCTTCGTCCGTGCTCGGCGAAGACGCGGCGCTGGTGTGGCATAAGGACACCGACCTGCAGGGGGCTGACGTGGTGATCCTGCCGGGCGGGTTCGCGCACGGTGACTACCTGCGCACCGGCGCCATCGCCCGGTTCTCGCCGATCATGGCCTCGGTCCAGGCGTTCGCGGACCGCGGCGGTCCCGTCCTCGGCATCTGCAACGGCTTCCAGGTGCTGCTCGAGGCGGGCATGTTGCCGGGCGCGATGGTGCGCAACGATCGCATCAAGTTCGTGTCGAGGCTGGTGCCGGTCCGCGTTGAGCAGACCGACACGCCGTTCACGGTCGCCTGCACCTCGCAGCAGGTGCTGTACATGCCGGTCGCGCACGGTGAAGGCAACTACTACGCGGATCCGGAAACGCTGGCGGCACTCGAAGCGAATCGCCAGGTCGTGTTTCGCTACGCCGATGCTGCCGGTGAGGTCTCGCCCGCGAGCAACATCAATGGCTCGCTCAATAACATCGCCGGCATCTGTAACCGGCAACGCAACGTGGTGGGGCTGATGCCGCATCCTGAACGCGCGACGGAAGCACAGCTGGGCAGCGCGGATGGCCGCGTCATCCTGGCATCGGCAGTGAAAGCTCTCGCATCCCTTTCGAGGTAACGGCACCGGTGGCAGTCATTGACGCGGCAGTATTAGAGAGACACGGCATCAAGCCGGACGAGTACGAGCGCATCCTCGAGCTCATGGGCCGCGAGCCCAACCTGCTGGAGCTGGGCCTGTTCTCGGTGATGTGGTCCGAGCACTGCAGCTACAAGAGCTCGCGCGTGCACCTGAAGACGCTGCCGACCACCGGTCCGCGGGTCGTGCAGGGACCGGGCGAGAACGCCGGCGCCGTCGACATCGGTGGCGGGCTGTGCGCGGTCTTCAAGATCGAATCCCACAACCACCCCTCGTTTATTGAGCCCTACCAGGGCGCCGCGACCGGCGTCGGCGGCATCATCCGCGACATTTTCACCATGGGCGCGCGGCCGATCGCGTTGCTCAACGCCTTGCGCTTCGGCTCGCTCGACCAGCCGCTGGCGCGCCGCATCTTCGAAGGCGTCGTCGCCGGCGTTGGTGGTTACGGCAACAGCATCGGCATTCCGACCGTCGGCGGCGAGATCGTGTTTGACGACATGTATTCCGGCAACCCGCTGGTCAACGTGTTGTGCCTTGGCATCTCGCGCATCGACGGCATCGTCAAGGGCGCCGCCAAGGGTGCCGGCAACCCGGTGTTCTATGTGGGCGCCAGGACTGGCCGCGATGGCATTCATGGCGCAACCATGGCGTCGGCGGAGTTCGACGAGAAGTCGGCGGAGAAGCGACCGGCGGTGCAGGTGGGCGACCCGTTCATGGAGAAGCTCCTGATGGAAGCCTGCATCGAGGTCATGAAGACCGGTGCGGTGCTCGGCATCCAGGACATGGGCGCGGCGGGCCTGTCGTGCGCGACCTCGGAGATGGGCTCGCGCGGCGGTCTCGGCATGACCATCGACGTGATGCACGTGCCGCAACGCGAAACCGGCATGACGCCCTACGAGATCATGCTGTCGGAATCACAGGAGCGCATGCTGCTGGTGGTCGAGAAGGGCCGCGAGCTCGAAGTGACGGCGGTGTTTGAAAAGTGGGACCTGCACGCGGTGCAGATTGGCGAAGTGGTCGAGGGATCGCGCCTGAAGATCCACGAGCGCGGCGTGCTGGTGGCCGACGTGCCGAACCGCGGCCTGACCGATGACGCCCCGGTCTATCGCCGCCCGATGCAGGAACCGTCGTGGCAGAAGGACGTCCAGAGGCTGTCGCTCAGTGACCTGGGCCCGGCGCCGTCGGCACAGGCCGCGTTCGACCGCTTGTTGACCGTGCCGACCATCGCCAGTAAACGGTGGGCCTACGGCCAGTACGACCACAGCGTCGGCACCAACACCATCGCGCAACCCGGGATGTCAGCTGCGGTCGTGCGCGTCAAGGGCACCAACACCGGCCTGGCCGTGTCGGTCGACGGCAACGGCCGCTTCTGTTATCTCGATCCGTATCGCGGCGCCATGCTGGCGGTCTCTGAAGCGGCGCGTAACGTGGCGTGTGCCGGTGGTGAGCCGATCGGCGGCACGAACAACCTCAACTTCGGCAATCCTGAGCGGCCGGAGATCATGTGGCAACTCGGCGAGGCCGTTCGCGGCATCGGCGAGGCCTGCCGCGCCCTGGGCATTCCCATTACCGGTGGCAACGTCAGCCTGTACAACGAAACCGAGGGCCGCGCCATCTTCCCGACGCCCGTACTGGGCGTGGTCGGCCTGCTCGAGGACGCCACCAAGACGACGACGCGCGCGTTCAAGCAGGCGGGCGCGACGGTGGTGTTGCTGGGCGATAATCTGGGTGAACTTGGCGGCAGTGAAGACCTCGCCACCATGCACGCCACAGTGGCCGGTCAGCCGCCCGTGCTGGATCTCTCGCGCGAAGCGGCGGTCCAGAAATTGATTGTGGCGCTGATTCGTAGCGGCTCGGTCGAGTCCGCCCACGACTGTTCGGAAGGCGGCCTCGCGGTCACGCTGGCCGAGTGCGCGTTCAACAGCGGCGGCATTGGCGTCACCGCGGACATGGTCGCAGTTGGTGAAGGAGCCTGGCAGCCGAACGCCACGCTGTTCGGCGAGTCCGCCTCGCGCATCGTCGTGTCCGCCTCGGGTGAGCGGCTCGAAGCGGTGCTGGCAGCGGCCACGGCCGCCGGCGTGACGGCCACGGTGATCGGCAAGACCGGCGGTGACCGGATTGAGCTGAGTGTGGGCGGCA
>CAMBHC010000113.1 GCA_945866285.1 Candidatus Sulfopaludibacter sp. SbA3
GACCAGGAACTGCACCATCACGTCGCGGCGGCGTGCGCCGACCGCCAGCCGGATGCCAATCTCCTTGGTCCGCTCGGTCACCGACACCAGCATGATGTTCATGATGCCGATGCCGCCGACGATCAGCGAAATCGCGGCGATGCTGCCCAGCAACGCCGTCATTGTCGAACCGGCTCGGCTGAGCGTGCTGGACATCTCCTGCAGCGTCACTTCATCGAGCTTCGGCATGTTGGCCAGGGCAAAGGCGGCCACCGAGGTGTACAGCCCCTTGGTGACGTTCGCCGCCGCCTGGGTCTTGACGGTGAAGTCGTCCGCGCTGGCCACGGCACCTGGCGCCTGGAGACCGCCCAGTCCGGTGACGCGGGTCACCTGCTGCCCGCGCTGGTGACGTTCGCGCAAGAGGCCGGTAATGGCTTCTGCGACGCGGCTGGCATCACCAGCCTGTTCCACCGACACCGTGATGGTGTGCAGATGCCGCACGTTCCACATCGCCTGCCCGGCGGCCAGAGGCACGAACACACTTTCGTCCATGTCGGTGTCGTTGGTGCGGAAGTAGCCGGCGACGACAAACGCCTGGTCGCCAATAGTGAGCCGCTCCCCAACCGGGTCGAAGCCTTCGCCGAACAACTCGCGGCTGGCGGCCCGGCCGATCACGGCTCGGTCCGCACCTTCTTCAAACCGGCCTCCCAGCCACTCCCAGCCGTGAATGTCCGCGAGCGCCGTGTCGACGCCGCGAACCTGCGTAAAGAACCGGCGATGGGCCGACTTCGCAAACGCGCGATTGTGGACCCCTCCGGCGACGTGCTGTACACCGGCAATTTGCCTGATGGCGCCGGCATCCTCGGCGGTGAGCGTGGTTGCTGCGCCCAGCCCGGTGGCAATGTTCATGCTCTCGCCGCCACGGGTGAAGTTGCCCGCGCTCACCTGGATGATGTTGGTGCCGGCTGACTTCAAGGACGTTTCCACCGAACCACGGGCGCCCGTGCCGAGCGCCACCATCGCAATCACCGCCGCCACACCGATCACCACGCCCAGCATGGTCAATCCCGTCCGGAGCCGGTTTCGACCAAGCGCCCGAACAGCAATCTTGGCGCTGACTAGAAGAAAGGGAATCATGTGCTTAGGTGCTTGGGTGCTTAGGTGCTTAGGTGCTTAGGTGCGCTAGTCTCGCCGCAGCGCCACGATCGGGTCCAGTTTCGAGGCGCGGCGGGCCGGGTACCAGCCGAAGAACACGCCAACGGCGGTCGCGATGCCAAACGCGAGCGCCACCGACAGCGGTGAGACGACTGTCGCCCACTGCAGCATGCGGGCGATGCCGATCGATGCGAGCACGCCGACGAGAATGCCGGCCAGGCCGCCGGCGGCGCTAATGACGACGGCCTCGAACAGGAACTGGCGCATCACATCCTTGCCGCGCGCACCGACCGCCATGCGCAAGCCGATCTCGCGCGTGCGCTCGGTCACTGACAGCAGCGTGATGTTCATGATGCCGATGCCGCCCACGAGCAGCGACACCGCCGCCACCGCCGCCAGCAGCCACGTCATGGTCCGGCTCGCCCGCTCCATGGTCAGCGCCAACTGCTCAAGCGTGACCTTCTCGAGCTCGGTCACGTTCGACGCCACGGCGCGCGCCACGCTCGGCGGCAAGCCGCCGGTGGTCAAGGCCTTGGTCGCCTGCGTGATCAGGGTGAAGTCGTCCGCTTCGTTGTCGCCAATGCCGTGCCGCACGCGCAGCAGCTTGGTAATCTCCCGGGACAACCGCGAGATATCGCCAGATGATTCCGCCGTCACCGTGATGTCGTTCAGCTTCGACAAGTTCAGCAGCCGCTGCGTCGTCGTGTACGGCATATAGACGGCATCGAACTGATCGTCACCGGCCGCCGGCTGCACCACCCAGGTGGCGCTGGTGACGACGCCGATGACCTCGAACGCCTGGTTCCAGAGCATGACTTCGCGGCCCACCGGGGTGGCGCCGGCACCAAACAACTTGTCGGCCACCACCTGGCCCAGCACCACGACTTGCGCGCCACGGTCCTGTTCGCGCTCGGTGAAGAACCGTCCGCTGGCAAAGGCCCACGCCCGTTTGATCGACGGCATCATCACGTCCGTGCCGTGCATGCGCGTGAACCAGCGTTTGTCCTGTCCTGAGCGTGCCGCAGGGTCGGTCAAGTGCACACGCACGTTCTCGTGGATGCCACCGGCCACGTACTGCACGCCGGGCAGTTGCCGCAGGGCCTCGGCATCATCGAACGTCATGGTCGCGGCCGAGCCGAGGCCAGCCTCAAGATCGCCGAGGCGCTGACGCGCCGTCGGGTGGTCGTGCTTCTCCATCGGGTCGTCTTCCGGATGGAACGCAATCGGCAGCACATCATCATTCAGGCGATCGAGCGGATGCCGCAACGACTCGCGCGCATCGCCCTGGTGGGCCACGGCTTCGTCGCTCTCGGTCACCTTGGGACGCCAGTTGCCGGCCCGAATCGTGATCTGGTTCAGGCCGGCGGCGCGCACCTGCTGCTCGATGGACCGCTGCGCTCCGGCACCCACCGCCATCATGGCCAACACCGTCGCCACACCCACCGCAATGCCCAGCATCGTCAGGACGGTCTGCAACCGGTTGCGGCTGAGCGCCTTGATCGCCGTATCGACGACGGGATGACGCAGGAACTTCTTCACCGTTGCCTATCCCACCTGGGCAGGGACGCGCGCATCGTTGGTCTTGTCCGACACGATCAGGCCGTCCTTAAAGTCCACGGTTCGCGTGCCGTAGGCGGCGATGTCTCGCTCGTGCGTGATCACCACGATGGTGATCCCGCGATCGCGGCTGAGACGCGCGAAGATTTCCATCACCTCGTGGCTCGTGGCGCTGTCGAGGTTGCCGGTGGGCTCGTCCGCCAGCAGCAGGGCCGGCTGGGTCACCAGGGCGCGGGCGATGGCGACGCGTTGCTGCTGGCCGCCCGAAAGCTGGTTGGGATGATGCTCGGCGCGATCGGTCAGACCCACGGCCTCAAGTGCCTGCATGGCCCGGTCACGCCGCTCTGACGCCTTGACGACGCCCTGCCGCGTGTAGAGGAGCGGCAGCTCGACGTTCTCAAGGGCCGAGGTCCTGGCCAGCAGGTTGAAGCCCTGGAACACGAACCCAATCGTTTCGTTCCGGACGCGCGCCAGTTCATCGGGCGGCAGCGTCGAGACGTCACGCCCGTTGAGCACGTAACGGCCGGTCGTCGGCCGATCGAGGCAGCCGAGGATGTGCATGAAGGTCGACTTGCCCGAGCCCGAGGGACCGACAATGGTGACGAACTCGGCGGCGGCGACCGCCATGGAGACGCCCTTGAGGGCGTGCACCACGTGGTCGCCGACGTGATACTGCTTGGCCAGGTCGTGAACGCCGATCATTCGTTCGTCTTGGTCGGCGCCGGCTTTGCGGGGGCGGGAGGAATCTTGCCGGCGAACGCATACATCAGCGTCGCGACGGCCTTCTCGGCGCCCGCCATCCCGTAGACCTTACCGGCGCCTTCGATCACGTAGTACTCGTTGGCCGCGTGCGCACGGCCACCGTAGCCGGCGCCGCCGCCTACGATCGGCACGCCCTTGAAGTTGGAGATCTTCTCGCCCACTTCGCCATTGCCGAACATGTACGCCGGCCAGTAGCCGCCGGCCGCGGCACCACCGCCGCCGATCGACCACTCGGTGCGCAGTTCGCCGTGCGGGATGTTCATCACTTCATAGGTGCGCTTCATGGCGCGGCCGATGTCGGAATCGGCGCTCATCTTGGCCCACGGCACGTCGCCGACCATCTTGATCTCGACGTCCTTGTAGCCGTTCTTGTCGAGCTGCGCGCGCAGCTTCTTGACGATCCCGGGGCCGGTCATGTTCGGCACATAGCGGAAATTGTGCTTCGAGGTGACCTTGTTCGGCAGAATGGCGCCGGCGCCACCCGCATACATGTTGCCGCCCCAGATGCCGTCGAGGTTGAACGATGTGCCATAGCGCTGGCTCTTGAGCATGGTGAACGGATCGTCTGACGTGAACCGTGCCACGCCGATGTTCTCGGCGGCGACCTTCAGGTCGGTGCGGTCGGCGGCCGTGCGCAGTTCGGCCTCCTGGAACTTCTCGATTGGCTGCATGCCTTCGTAGAAGCCCTCAATCAGCGGCGTGTTGCCGTCCTCGGAGACCAGCGACGCCAGCATCTTGATGTGGCGCCAGGCCGGGCTGTCGACGCTGCGCTTGTTGGAGCCATGGATATCCGAACCGGTGGGCCCGCGTCCCCACGACTTGCCGCTGGTGGTGAGTTCCACGTAGACGCAGCCTTCCGACCCGCCGCCGTAGCCGGCCCCGCCACTGGGCGACTGGCCGCCGAACAGCAGCATGGCATCGGCACCCGCCAGCAGATCCGGGTGGTCCTTCACGAACTTGCGAAGACCGATATCCATGCGCTCTTCGTCGCCCTCGGCCACGAAGATCACGTTGACCGGCAGCTTGCCGTGCACCGCCTTGATGGCGCGCAGGGCATTCAACTGCGACATCTGCGGGCCCTTGGAGTTGGTGGCGCCACGGCCGATCAGCACTTTCTTGAACGGCGCCTGTTCGATCAGCCGCGCCTCGAAGGGCGGCGACGTCCAGGCATCCGGCTGGGTGATGGGCATCGTGTCGTACATCCAGTAGATGAGGACGGTCTTCTCCGCTCCCTCATCGCACTTGGCATACACGACCGGGTTGCCGGGCGAGCCGTATTCGGTGATGCCGACGTCGAAGACCTGCGATTGCTGGCAGCCGAGCTCATCGAAGAAGCCCTTCACCATTTCGGCCGACTCGGGAATGCCTTCGCCGGAGTTGGAGATGCTCGGCTGGCGGATCCACTTCTGCAGGTTCTCGACGTGCGCATCGATGTTCTCGTCGATGTGCGCGTAGACTTTCTGCACCTCGGGCGGCAGCTGGCTCAGGTCGGGCTGAATCTCGGTATCGCCCGCGGGACGAATGCCGAGCTTCTTGACGGCCGGCGCCGGAGCGGCGGCCGGCGGTGCCGCTGGCTGATTGCACGCGCCAACGGTAAACAAGGCGCAAAGAAAAATGACGGCCCGACGCATGAATCCTCCTGCTGGCGCCGATCGCGCCGCGTTGTGATGAGATGAGATGAAGCATTCAGCCTCACTCGTGACCGGAAGTCAACTGCCATGGACAACAAATGACAATATCGTGTGACCCGTCCGCCGAAACGACGCCGTCGCGAAGGTGGATGCTACTCATGCGGTGGGCGCCTTGCGTGGCGTTGGTCCTGTTGGCCGGATGCGCGGCGCCGCCGCCCGCGGTGACGCTCGAGACCGTGGCCGAAGGCTACGTGCGCGTGGCCCTCCAGCTCGCACAGCACGATCCAACCCTGGTGGAGGTCTGGCGTGGCCCCGAGTCGTGGCGGCCGGGCCCGCGCGTGCCGGTGGCGCCGCTCCTGCAGCGGATCACGTCGTTGCGGCAGGAGCTGGCTCAAGTGCCGGGGTCTGATGCGGTCGAGCGCCGTGACTACCTTGCCGGGCAATTGAAGGCCCTTGAAATGTCGGCACGACGGCTGCTGGGCGAGTCCAGCACGTTCGCGGCCGAGGCCCTGGCCGGATTCGACTACGCCGTCTCGCCGCCGAACGAAGGCGAGGCCGCGATGAGCCGCGAGGCCCTTGCTCGCGAGCTCCCAGGCACGGCCCCGCTCGTGACCCGCTATGCGGAGTTCAAGAAGCACCTGGTCGTGCCCGCCCCACGGGCCGAAGCCCTGATGCGAGCCGCCCTCAGCGCCTGTCGGACCGAGACCCAGGCCTTGGGACTGCCGGCCGGCGAATCAGTGGAGCTGGCCTTTGTGGACAACTCACCGTGGGATGGCTCCGCGCTGTACCTCGGCGGGCATCGCACGCGAATCACGGTCAACCGGCGCGCTGCCATGGACGTATCAAGGGCACTCCGCCTCGCCTGCCACGAAGGCTACCCCGGTCATCACTGGCAGTTCATGCTGATCGATGACGAGCTGGTCCAGCGGCGGGGATGGCAGGAGTTCAACCTGGCTCCGATGTTCGGCCGTCACCTCTTCGTCAACGAGGGCGCCGCGGAGGTCGGCGCGGACCTGGCGTTTCCGGACGAAGCGCGCGCGGCGCTCTATCGCGAGGTGTTGTTTCCGCTGGCCGGCTTGCCGATCGGCGACGCCCGGAAGCTGGTGCGGGTCGAGGGCCTGATCGCATCGCTCGAACCGATCGCCAGCCACATCATCAGCGAGTATCTGGATGGGCGGACGCCTCACGATGCGGCCATCGAGCGCCTGCGCGAGGAGGCGTTGACGCTGGAGCCGGATGCGTTGCTGACCTTTGCGGAGCGATACCGGTCGCGCGTGCTGGCCTACCCGGGCGGCCGGTCCGTCGTGAGCCGCACCATCGGCGATGGCGGTGCCACGGCTCTGCGGCAGCTGTACGTGGAGCGCCCCTTCGCCGTCCGCTGACTTGCGCTAGAGTGGACGTCCAATGCGGTCGTCTCTGCTCTCCTTGGTGCTGGTGGCGCTCTACCTGCTGGTGGCGCGCGAGGCCTTCGCCCACCCGGCGCCGTTCAGTTACCTCGACTTGCACCTGGACGCCGGCGGCGTCAGCGGCACACTCGTCGTGCACGATCTGGATGCCGCTCATGACCTTGAGGTCGCATCCGCGGATTCCTTGTTGGATCCCGTGGTGGCCGACCGCTATCGCGACGCGCTGGTCGCGCTGCTGACGCCGCGACTCGCCCTGACGCTTGACGGTCAGCCTGTCACCATCACGTGGGGCGGACTGACGGTTGAAGCCGACCGGCAAAGCTTGCGGCTGGCATTCACCATCAGTGGCGGCCGCCAGGGACGGGTCAGCCTGCGGGCGTCGATCTTTCCGTACGATCCCATTCACCAGACCTTCGTCAATGTTTACGAAGACACCGCCCTGAAGCACCAGGCCATTCTTGATGCCACACGGCAGACGATGGACTACTACTCGGGGACCGTGCAAGGACGCATGTCCGTGGTGCGGACGTTCGTCGCCTCGGGTCTTGAACACATCCTGATCGGTCCTGATCACATCCTGTTTCTCATCGGCCTGCTGTTGTTGGGAGGCTCGGCGAGGCGGCTGGCGTTGATCGTGACCGCGTTCACCATCGGTCACAGCATCACCCTGTCACTCGCGGCCCTGGATCTCGTCTCGCCACCGTCGCAATTCATCGAGCCACTGATCGCCCTGACGATTGTCGTGGTCGGCGCCGACAACGTGCTCGTGTTGCGAACGGCGAACAGCACCGCGAAAGAAGCGACCGACATCCGCGCATGGCTTGCCGCCGGGTTCGGCCTGATCCACGGATTCGGCTTCGCGTACGTGCTGAAAGCGTTTGGCTTGCCGCAAGCCGCGCTCGGCTGGTCGCTGTTCGCCTTCAACCTGGGCGTGGAGTTCGGTCAATTGCTGATTGTCGCCGTCGTCGCGGGCACGCTGGTGGTGGTGCGGCGGCAGAGCGCCGTGGCGGCGAACTGGGTGGCCATGGCGGGTTCGGTCGCGGTGATCCTTGCCGGCCTGTATTGGTTTGCTGAACGGGTCTTCCTGACAGGAGGCGCGTAATGAGACGAGGACATGCGCCGGCGGGGCCGACCGTGGCGCAGATCGAGAAGGTTGGGGCCCTTCTGCCATGCAGTTTGCCGGGTACCTACGGGGCGGTGACGGGCAAGGAAACGAAGAAGGTCGCCCCCTTGCCAAGCTCGCTCTCGGCCCAGATGCGGCCACCGTGCGCCTCAACAATGCTGCGGGCGATCGCGAGGCCAAGGCCGGTGCTTTTTTCGCCGGCCGTGCCGCGCACCGTGGCTCGCGC
>CAMBHC010000114.1 GCA_945866285.1 Candidatus Sulfopaludibacter sp. SbA3
GGCGCCTGCGCCGCCGCCACCGGCGGCTCCGTCCCCGCCGTCATGCGCTTGATCTGCGCCAGCGCGTTGTCGGTCTTGATCTGCAGGAAGGCCTTGCCGATTTCTGGCGTCGACTTGGCGGGGTCGCCGCTCACGCCGTTGTTCTCGTAGGTGTTGCCGGTCAGGCGGTCGCGGCGCACGTGCTTCGGCGCGACGAACAGCAGTTCCGAGGTGTCGAGCAGGTTGGCGTGGCCGCCAATCTGGTCCTCGGGGATCTTCAGGTTGGCGGTGATCCACTTGTTCTGGTCGGCGTGCGACTTGGTGTAGTAGTCGTCGATCCAGTAGGCGGTGGCCTCGCCTTTCCACAACTCGTTCAGCTTCTCGGCCGCCGAGCGCATGCCGGTGCGGTTGCCGCCCGACTCGCCGAGGAACAGGATCTTCGTGAAGCCGCTCGACTTGAGGCTGCGGCCGGTCATCAGCAGCAGTTCGATGAAGCGATCCTCTGGCAGCGTGATGGTGCCGGGCTTGGCCATGTGGCCGGTTGGCCGTTCCCAGCTTCCCTCGGGCACATAGGCGATGACTGGCGCCACCAACGTCTTGCCCAGGCCGCGCGCAATCTTGTCGGCGGTCCAGTTCATGACGAACTTGTGCTCGCCGTCCGCCAAGTGCGGCCCCTTCTGCTCGGTGCCAGCGGTGCCGACGATCACGGAGGTGGTGCCGCCGGCGACCAGGTCGCGGACCTCGGCCCACGTCAGTTCCTCGATAAACACGGTGTCGGGAGGTTTACCCGATGACATGGTCGCGGGCGCGTCCGCAGGCCGCTGGGCGGAGGCCGTCAGACCGAAGACAAACAAAGACCCAAGAACGGACAAAAGAGCGCGTTTCGTCATGGCGGTAGACTACAACAAACCTATGCGCCTGATCGCTTCTGTTGTCCTCTCACTCATGGCGGCTGGATGCGCGAGCGGCGGTGCGCCCGCGGCTCGCACGCAGCCGCCTCCGGCGGCGACGGCCGCGCCGTTGCGGCAGGGCTGGCTCGACATGTTCGCGCGCGGCTACTTTCCCGGCCGCAGCGGCCAGCTGTTCGTCGTCACGCGCGAAGGTGACTTCATCACCGATCGCGATCCGCTCTACATGTTCATGCACGGTTCGCCGTGGGACTACGACACCCACATTCCGTTGCTGTTCTACGGAACCCCCTTCGTGAAGCCGGGCCGGTGGCCGGACGCCGCGACGCAGCAAGACGTCGTGCCGACGATTGGCGCGTTGATTGGCGCGCCCGCCCTGCCGACCTATACCGGCCGCCCGCTGGCAAACGCACTCACGACGACCAGCGGCCGCCCGCGCATCGTGACGGTGATGGTGCTCGACGCGATGCGGGCCGACTATTTCGACAAGCATGCTGACGTCATGCCGACGCTGACGCGCATGCGCGCCGAGGGCGCGTGGTTCGGCGAGACACGGGCCAATGTCCTGCCGACCGTGACCGGCGTGGGCCACGCCACCATCGGCACCGGCAGCGACCCGCGCTTCCATGGCATTACGGTCAACAACCTGTTCAATCGCGCGACCGGCAAGGCGCAGCCCGCGTACGAGGGACTCGATCCACAGGAATTGATGGCGCTCACGCTGGGCGACAACTGGAACCTCACCACCAACGGCGCGGCCGTGATCATCGGCCAGGGCGGCGCCATTCGCGCGACCGCGGGCCTGGTCGGGCGCGGTTCGTGCCTGGTCGGCGCCAAGAAAGTGCTCGCCGCCAGCTACGGCGGCGCGGACGGCGGCTGGGAAACCAACTCCAATTGCTACGCGATGTCCGACGCGTTGAAGCCGCTGGCCGCGCGCAAAGTGTGGGAGGACGCCGGCGGCACGCACATGGGACACGACATCTCGAGCGCGACCAAGTTCCGCGCCTCGAGCCTGTTCCAGAAGTTCGAAGGCGAGGCGCTGCAGGCCGTGGTCGCGGCGTCGGCGGTGGGCGCCGACGACCTCACCGACCTCGTCTTCGTCAACATGAAGGGGCCCGATTACGCGTCGCACCAGTACGGCCCGGCCTCGCCCGAGTTACGCGAGACGCTGGCCGAACTCGACCGGCAGTTGGCGCAGTACCTGGCGTTGATTGACCGGAAAGCCGGCCCCGGCCGCAGCCTCACGGTGATCACCGCCGATCACGGCACCCCGGGCGACCCGCAGCCGTGGCGCCGTCACTACACCGATGAGATCACGGCGCTGCTCAACCAGCGGTTCGATCCCGAAGGCCGCATCGTCCGGTACTACAACGACGCGGCCAACAGCCAGTTATTCGTCGACACCGCGCGGCTGCAGTCGCGTGGGTTCACGCTGAAGGAGGCCGCCACCACGATCGAAGGCCTCGATTTCATCGCCGCGGTGTTTACCGAAGACGAGGTCAGGGCCGCGCAGGCGCGGCTACGCAAGTGAAGTTGGCCGCCTCGTCGAAGCCGCCCGTGCCGCTACCTCGGACCAGGCGCCAGGTTCGTCATGAAATACCGGGCAATCAGCTTGTAGATGTGCAGCGTCGTGCCGGGGCCTTCTGAAATGCTGTGCGTCCGGTTGGGATAGATCATCGAGTCGAACGGCTTGCCCAATTCGATCAACCGGTTAATCAGCCGTTCGGTGCCCTGCGAATGCACGTTGTCGTCGCCCGAGCCATGGACCACGAGCAACTTGCCCTGCAAGCCCTCGGCGAAGTTGATCGCCGAGCCCAGCTTGTAGCCCGCGATGTTCTCCTGCGGCACGCCCATGTAGCGCTCCTGGTAGATCGTGTCGTACAGCGTCTGGTCTGGCACGGGGGCAACCGAGACGCCCACCTGGTAGACGTCCGGGAAGCGGAACATCGCGTTCAGCGTGTTGGTGCCGCCACCGCTCCACCCCCACACGCCGATGCGCGTGGCATCGAGGAACGAATACCTGGCGGTCAGCGCGCGAATGGCGGCCGCCTGGTCCTTCGATGACAGGTCGCCCACCGTGCCGTACACCACCTTGCGCCAGTCGGCGCCGCGTGGCGCCGGCGTGCCGCGATTATCAACGCTGAGCACGATGTAGCCGGCTTCCGCCAGTGCGCGGTGGAACAGCATGCCGGCACCGCCCCACGCATCGTTCACGGTCTGCGCAGCCGGTTCGCCGTAGACGTGCGAGATCACCGGATACTTCCTGGTGGCATCGAAGTTCGACGGCTTCAACATGTAGCCGTCGAGCAGCACTCCGCCACCGATGTCGACCGTGAAGAACTCGACCGGCGGCCGAAGCACCGGCTGCAGCTTGGCCACCACCGCCGACGGGTCGGTCAAGGTGCGCACAACCTTGTGGCTGGGCAACTCGACGACATCGGTGACCGGCGGACGGTCGAACTGCGAATACGTGTGGAACGCCAGCTTGCCGCCTGGCGCGACATCGTAGCGATGGGTACCGGGCTGTGCCTCGGGCGTCACGCGCTCTGGCACGCCGCTGCCATCAAGCTTCGAGCGATAGAGATAGCGCTGAGCCGCGTTGTCCGGCGAGGCGCGGAAGTAGAGCCAGCCGCCCTTCTCGTCGACACCCGCCATGTCCGTGACATCGGCGTCGAACTTGGTGACGAGCTGGCCGTCGCCGCCTTCGCGCGGCACGCGGTAGACATGCTGAAAGCCGTCGCGCTCGCTCATCCACAAGAACGTCTTGCCACCATCGACCCACGGCACTTCCTCGACGATGTCGACCCAGCTCTTGGACTCGTCGCGGAACACGCGCTTGACCGCGCCGCTCTTGATGTCGGCGGTCAGGAAGTCGTTGCGATTCTGCTGCCGGTTGAGCTGTTGAATCGACACGGTGTTGGCGTCAATCCAACCGATGCGGGCGAGATAGGTGTTACGCGGATCCCCTTCGGTCTTGATCCACTGCGTGGGCCCGCCCTCGGCGCTGACCACGCCGACGCGCGCCGACGAGTTGGCCGTCCCCGCCTTCGGGTACGGGATCTTCGTGACGACGGGATAGAGCGTGTCGGTGTTGTTGATCAGCGAGAAAATGCCGACACCCGTGGTGTCGAACTGCCAGTAGACCAGCGACCGGCCGTCCGGGCTCCAGCGAAAGCCGTCGCGGACGCCGAACTCTTCTTCGTAGACCCAGTCGGCGGTGCCGTTGATGAGGTGTTCTGATCCGTCGGTGGTCAGTTGCGTGACGCGGCCATCGTCGATGCGCTCAACGTAAATGTTGTTGCCACGCACGTAGCCGACGCGGGTGGCGTCGGGCGAGAACTTCGCGAACATCAGCGACGAGGGCGGCGCCGCGGCGCCCATCTGCTTCAGCTCACCGGTCTTGAGGTGCAGTATCCAGTAGTCGCCACGAGTGTTCTGGCGCCAGACCTTTTGCGAATTGGTGAACACCAGCAGCCGCGAGCCATCGTCCGACCACACATAGTCGTCAATCGACAGGGCGCCCTTGCCGCCTGGAGCCGCGAGGCGGGTGCCCGCAATCAGTACGCTCCGCGCCCCGGTGACGGCGTCGTAGCGGATGATGTCCCAGCCACCGTCCGGACCAGGCGCGCGTTCCACGCTGGTGTAGGCGGTGCCATCCTCGAGCCAACGGGCCGGACCGAATCGCGGCAGCGCGTACTCGTTGGTCTTGAAGATGCGTTCGAGTTGTTGGTCGAGGGTGCGGGCCCGCTCGTCCTGCTGAGCCGAGGCGGCGCCGGACAGCAGCGCGGCGAGGGCAAGGGTGAGAACAACGTGACGCGAGCGGGTCATGACCACAATCTATGCCAAGACCCGCCCGGCAGGCGAATTCGTTTACATGCGCGACTTGAGTTCGGCGTCGATCGCGCCGAGGAACTCTTCAGTCGTGAGGTACGGGTGATCCGCCCTGATCAGGATGGCAAGGTCCTTGGTCATGCGGCCGGACTCCACCACATCCACGCATACCTGCTCGACCTTCTCGGCGAACGCCACGACGTCCGGTGTGTCGTCGAAACGGCCGCGATACTGCAACCCGCGCGTCCAGGCGTAAATCGACGCAATGGGGTTGGTCGAGGTCGGCTTGCCCTGCTGATGCATCCGGTAGTGGCGCGTCACGGTGCCGTGAGCGGCCTCGGCTTCCACGGCCTTGCCGTCGGGCGACGTCAGCACCGAGGTCATCAGGCCGAGCGAGCCGTAGCCCTGCGCCACCGTGTCGGACTGCACGTCGCCGTCGTAGTTCTTGCAGGCCCACAGGTAGCCGCCGCTCCATTTCAGGTTCGACGCCACCATGTCGTCAATCAGCCGGTGCTCATAGGTCAGGCCCTTGGCTTCGAACTGCGCCTTGAACTCCGCGTTGTAGATGCGCTCGAAGGTGTTCTTGAAGGTGCCGTCGTAGACCTTGAGGATGGTGTTCTTTGACGACAGGTAGACCGGGAAGTTGCGGCCGAGCGCATACATGAAGCATGCGCGCGCAAAGCCTTCGATCGACGCATCGAGGTTGAACATGCCGAGGGCAATGCCGCTGCCCTTGGTCTTGATGATCTCGCGCGAGATCGGCTCGCCGCCGCCCTCGGGCGTCCAGCTCAGCGTGAGCGTGCCGGCGCCCGGGAAGGTGAAGTCCTGGGCGCGGTACTGATCGCCGAACCCATGACGCGCCACGACCACGGGCTTGTCCCAGTGCGGGACCAGGCGCGGCACGTTCTTGCAGATGATCGGCTCGCGGAAGATCGTGCCGTCCAGGATGTTGCGGATCGTGCCGTTCGGCGACTTCCACATCTGCTTGAGGCCGAACTCCTTCACGCGCGCTTCGTCGGGCGTGATGGTCGCGCACTTCACGGCCACGCCGTACTGGCGCGTCGCGTTGGCCGAATCGATCGTGATCTGATCGCCGGTCTTGTCGCGGGCTTCGATGCCAAGATCGAAATACTTCAGGTCGATATCGAGATACGGCAGGATGAGCGTCTCGCGGATCTTCTGCCAGATGATCCGCGTCATCTCGTCGCCGTCCATTTCAACGACGGGGTTCTTGACCTTGATCTTAGCCACCGGGGACTCCTTCGAATGAGAGCGAAAAGCTCGTAATAGTAACCACAAATGATAGCCGCCCGGTGGGACGTCCGGCAAGCATTGCCGTGAGGCGCGTTTGAGGTTTGGCACTGAGCTACTCTGGGATATGACGCGAATCGTCATCTTCCTCCTGCTCATGGGAGTGGCCTCTCTCTCGGCGCAGTCACCGCCGGTTCCGGCGGTCGTCAGCCCTTTCCCTCACGGGTTGTCTGGCACGATCGCGTTCCAGTCGGACTTGCGCAGCGCCGGCAACCCGGATGGTCGAATCCGGATCTACACCATGGACCTGGCGACCGGCACGGTCAACGCGCTCACCAGTGCGACGGCCTGGGACGATGAACAACCGCGATGGTCGCCGGATGGCCGCCGCATCGCGTTCAAGTCCAACCGCAATGGAACGGACAATTACGACCTGTACGTGATGGACGCTGACGGCCGCAACCTCGTCCGCATCACCGACGACCCCGCACACGATCACGATCCCGCGTGGTTGCCAGACGGCCAGAGCCTGGTGTTCTCGTCGGCGCGCGACAGCCGGGCGGACCTGTACCGCGTGTGGCTCTCAGACTTACGTGTCGAGCGGCTGACCGACCACTTCCCCGGCCGCGCGATCATGCCGGTGGTGTCGCCCGATGGCGCGTGGGTCGCGTTCGCAGCACAGACGCTGCCGCAACCTGACGGCTGGGCCTATCAAATCCACGTGCTCGAGTTGGCCACCAACCAGACCTGGCCGTTCGACGAGTCGGGACCGGCCTGTTGGCCGAGTTGGTCACCCGATGGCCAATCGATCGCTCACGTCTCGTTGATGCGCGAGCCGTCCGTGATCCAGACGCTGAGCTCGTTTGGCACCTCACCGCAGCCGCTGGTCGGCGACCCGGTCCGCTGGCACTACTACCCCGACTGGTCGCCTGACGGCAAGCTGCTGGCAGCCTCGATCAGCCCCGAGCATCACGAGGGCGAGGATTGGGACCTGGCCATCATTGACCCCTCGCGGGCCACGGCGTTTCGACCACTCACCACAGGGCCGGGCAACGATCGCCTACCCGACTGGCGGCCACGTTGAGGCGATCCGGCGTCACGGTCGCGCTGGTCGCCGTCCTGGCCACGATCGTTTCGGTGCCGGTCGCCAGCCAGACGCCGGTCCTTCCCGAGGCGGTCACGCCATTCCCCAAGGGCTACTCCGGTACGCTCGTCTTCCAGTCCGACATTGCCGGACCTGACAATCCGCAAGGCCGCACGCGCATCTACACCATGAACCTGGCGTCAGGTGCGATCCAGGCGCTGACGCGCGGCCGCGATCATCGCGACGAGGTGCCACGCTGGTCGCCGGACGGCACGCGCATCGCCTTCAAGTCGAACCGCGGCAGCGGCAACTACGATGTCTGGGTCATGGACGCGAACGGCGCCAACCCTGTTCGCATCACCGATCATCCGGCGAACGATCACGATCCCGTCTGGATGCCAGACGGGCAGAGCCTGATCTTCAGTTCGGAGCGCGACAGCCGCAGCGACCTGTATCGCGTGTGGCTCAGCGATCGTCGCGTCGACCGGCTGACGCACCACTTCGTCGGCCGCGCGATCATGCCCGACGTCTCGCCCGACGGGCGCTTCGTCGCATTCGCGGCGCAGACGCTGCAGCGCCTGCAGTTCTGGGAGTTCCAGGTCCACGTGCTGGACCTCGCCACCGGCCAGACCCGCGCGCTCGACAACACGGGTGGCGCCTGCTGGCCGGCGTGGTCGCCCGATGGCCGTTCGATTGCCAACGTGTCGCTCGCGACCGAGCCGTCGACGATCCAGGTCCGGAATGGCGACGGCAGTGCGCCGCGCGCGCTGCC
>CAMBHC010000115.1 GCA_945866285.1 Candidatus Sulfopaludibacter sp. SbA3
TCGACAAGGGCGCCACCGAGAACAACGACGAGACCCGCGCCTACGTGAAGGACAAGTTCCGCTCCGCGTTGTGGCTGATCAAGTCGGTGGAGCAGCGGCAGAAGACCATCCACAAGGTGGCCACCAGCATCTGTACCTTCCAGCGCGACTTCCTCGATCACGGCATCGAGCACCTGCGCCCGCTCGTGTTGCGCGACGTCGCCAACGATATCGGCATGCACGAATCGACCGTCAGCCGCGTGGTCACCAACAAGTACATGCACACGCCGCAGGGCGTGTTCGAGATGAAGTACTTCTTCCACAGCGGCATCAGCAGTTCGTACGGCGACGCCGTGTCATCGGTGACCATCAAGAACCGCATCAAGAAGATCATCGAAAGCGAAGACCCGAAGAAACCGCTCAGCGACTCGAAGATCGTCAACATCCTGCAGCGCGAGGGGCTCATGCTGGCGCGTCGAACCATCGCGAAATACCGGGAAGAGCTGAAGATTCCCACCTCGAACCAGCGGAAGGTCATGTTCTAGCAGTCAACCCGGCGGGCCAGTCGCCCGCCGGAACCTTGCCCGAGACGATGTCGATCACCCCGGCCATCACCGTACGCGGTTTGCTCGATGTGGCGCCCGAGTCGGTGCGCTTGACCATTGACCTGCTGGCTGGCGCCAACGGACTCGAGCGCGACATCACCAGCCCCTATATCCAGAAGACCGGTCTCGCGCTCGCCGGTTTTCACGAGTACCTGCAAGCCGGCCGCATTCTGCTGTTCGGTGACAGCGAAGTGCGATTCCTCGAGAGCATGGCGCCCGCGGCCCGCCGTCAGGTCCTGGCCAAGTGCTTCAGTGAAGCACTCCCTTGCCTGTTGGTCACCGGCGGCGCCGAATTGCCGCCCGAGGTGGCGGAAGAAGGGGAGCGGGCCGACCTCCCGATCCTGCGGACGCCGGCGCCGACCGCGGCGGCGATCGGCAAGCTCACGGCCATTCTCGAAGACCGGCTCGCCGCCCGCGAAATCATTCACGGCGTGCTGCTCGACATCATCGGCCTGGGCGTGCTGATCGTCGGCGAGAGCGGCATTGGCAAGAGCGAGTGCGCGCTCGACCTGGTGGTGCGCGGACACCGCCTGGTCGCGGACGACACGGTGGAGGTGCGCCGTCGCGGTGACTCGATCGTGATCGGCACGTCTCCGGAAATGACCCGGCATCACATGGAAGTGCGCGGCCTCGGGTTGATCAATATTCGCGACCTGTTTGGCGTGGCCTCGACCCGGGCCTCGAAGCGAGTCGAACTGGTCGTGCAACTGGATCGTTGGGACCCCGACCGCGAGTACGATCGCTTGGGATTAGATGATGCCTTATACGATCTTATTGGCCTCAAGGTGCCGGTGATCCGCATGCCGGTGGCCCCCGGCCGAAACCTGGCGATCCTGGTGGAAGTGGCAGCGCGCAACCAGTTACTGCGCATGCGCGGTATCAACGCCGCGCGCGAGTTGGTGAAGCGGCTGGATGCCAGCCTGCTCAGCCCCTCAGCACCCCAGCACCTGAGCACTTCAGCACCCAAGCACTTAGAGGAAGACGAGGAGCTGTGAGCAAAGCGCGCACCACGCCCATGAGCTGGTCCCGTTTCATCGTGCTGACCGGCCTGTCCGGCTCCGGGAAATCGCAGGCCATCCGGGCTCTCGAAGACCTCGGCTACTACTGCGTCGACAACCTGCCGGTGTCGCTGTTGCCGGTGATGGCTGAACTGAGCGAACGCCAATCCGAACACAACCGCGTCGCGGTGGTGATGGATGTGCGCGAGTCACGCTTCGTCAGCGACTTCCCGCGCGTCTATCGCCAGCTGAAGACCAACAAGCACCTGCGCAGCAAGCTGATCTTCCTGGAAGCCGGCCACGCCGAGTTGGTGCGCCGCTTCAGTGAGACCCGCCGGCCGCATCCCCTGGCGCCCGATCGTCCGATCACCGAGGGGCTGTCCGAAGAGCGCGCCAGCTTGCGGACGATTCGCACCATGGCCGATAAGGTCGTCGATACCTCAAAGCTGAACGTGCACGAACTGCGGCAGCAGTTGCGCGAACTGGTCTCGGGGCAGAAGCAGGCCTCGAAGCTGGTGCTGACGTTCCTGAGCTTCGGGTTTCAGAACGGCCCCCCGGCAGAAGCCGACGTGATGTTCGACGTGCGCTTCCTCAAGAACCCGCACTGGGTGCCGGCGCTGCGGCCTCAATCCGGTCGCGACCCGGCGGTCGCCGCCTACGTCCGGCGCCAGCCGGTCGCGCGTGCCCTGATCAAGCGGCTCAACTCGTTGCTCCGCTGGATGGTGCCCCTGTACGTGCAGGAAGGGAAGTCGTACCTGACGGTGGCCATTGGCTGCACGGGTGGCCGCCATCGCTCAGTCTATGTGGCCGAAGCACTGAAGCGTGAACTGTCGGATCTCAAGGGTGTCTCGGCGCGCGTCTCGCACCGCGACCTGGCGAAAGGGTCCCGATGATTGGAGTGGTCGTGATCACGCACGGGCAGTTGGCCACCGAACTGGTCAACGCGGCCGAGATCATCGTTGGTGATCTCCCGCACTTCTCGGCGGTGTCGATCGGGTGGCACGAAGATGTGCAGGACGCCCGGGAGGCGATTGCCGCGGCGATTGAACGCGTCCGGCAGCCCGGCGGGGTGCTGCTGGCCACCGACATGTTCGGCGGCACGCCGGCAAACCTGGGCATCACGTTTCTCAAGGAGGACGCCGTCGAGATCGTCACCGGCGTGAACCTGCCCATGTTGATCAAGGCCGCCAACCTGCCTGATGGACAGCGCCTGACCGACGTCGCACGCATGCTGCGCGAGCACGGGCGCAATGCGATTTGGGTGGCGTCCGACCTGCTGACGGGTGAGGCCGGTGCATCCGGTGCCGCGGGTTCGGCGACGCGCAGTGACAGTGGTCCCACTGAATGACCACTCGCGAGTGCGTGATTCGTAATCGGCTGGGCCTGCATGCGCGCGCGGCCGCAAAGTTCGTGCACCTGGCAACGCGATTCTCGTCACACATTCGCGTCTCGCGTGAGGGCAAGACCATGGATGGCAAGAGCATCATGGGCATCCTGTTGCTGGCGGCCGGTGCGGGCATGAGCATCGTGATCACGGCCGAGGGCAGTGACGAGACCGGCGCGGTCGACGCGTTGTGCCACCTGGTCGACAGCGGATTTGGAGAGGAACCGTGGAACGCCTGACCGGCATCGGCGTCTCGCCAGGGGCCGTGCTCGGCCGTGCGGTCATCCTGACCCAGCGCACCGAGGTGATGCGCTTCCCGATTCCGCCCGAACGGGTGGAGCAGGAAGTCGCCGCGCTGATGCGCGCACAGATGGACTCAAAGCAACAGTTGCAAGACATCAAGGCCCGGGTCGAACACGGCCCCGGCAGCGAACTGGCCGCGCTGTTCGATGCGCAGTTGCTCATGCTCGACGACCCCATGCTGGTCGGCCGCGCCGAGAGCATCGTCCGCGCCGAGCGGGTCAACGCCGCCTGGGCCGTGCATCGTGCCTACGAAGAGCTGTATCTGGTGTTCCGGTCGATGGAAGACCCGTACCTTCGCGAGCGAGAGACCGACGTCGCCGACGTGGCCGGCCGCCTGCGACTGAACCTGCGGCACGGCGCCAAGGGCCCGAGGGAGTTGCTGAGCCAGGTTGACGGCCCGTCCGTACTGGTCGCCGACGAGTTGACGGCATCGGTCGCCGCGCAGCTCGACTGGTCGCGCGTGCAGGCGTTTGCCACCGACGCCGGCAGCCGCACGTATCACACCGCCATCCTGGCACGTTCACTCAAGATCCCCGCCATTGTCGGATTGCACGATGCGTCGCTGCGCATCGTCGCCGGCACGCCCGTAATCCTCGACGGCACGACCGGGGAGCTCACGGTCGCGCCCACGCCCGAGCAAATCGACGACGCGCATCGGCGGGCGACGCGGCCGCGCCGGCGGCACGCCGCCCCGGCGGAGACCGGTCCGGTGTCGACCACCGATGGCGTGAGGATTCGCCTCGAGGCCAACATCGAACTGCTCGAGGACCTGCCGTTCCTGAACGAGCATGGCGCCGAGGGCGTCGGCCTCTACCGGTCGGAATTCATGCTGTCGGGACGCCCGATTGAAAGCGTCACCGAAGACGACCAATACGCGCTCTACCGCAGCCTGCTCGAACAGGTCGCACCGCGACCCGTCACGATTCGCACCTTCGATGTCGACGAGCGGCACTTCGCCGGGCCCGGGCGCGGACCGGAACGGCGCCGGACGCGTCCAGGACTCCGTGGCCTGCGCCTGGGACTGGCCAATCCGGCCGTGCTGCGCACCCAGTTGCGCGCCCTGGTCCGTGCCTCGGCGCACGGTCCGTTGCGGATCATGTTCCCGTTCGTCACGGCGGTGGAAGAAGTCCGCGACGCCCGGAAGATTCTTGCCGAGGTCGTATCCGGGTTTAGCCGGATCGATCCAGCACAGATCAAGGTCGGCGCGATGATCGAGGTGCCCTCGGCCGCGCTCGCCGCCGACCTGCTCGCGCCGGAAGTCGACTTCTTCACGATCGGCACCAACGACCTGATCCAGTTCTGCCTCGCCGTCGACCGCACCGACGACCGCGTTTCCGATCTCTACGAACCCCTGCATCCGGCCGTGCTGCGGTTGATTCGCATCGTCCGCCGCGCGGCCGCGCGCCATCGCATTCCGGTCTCGCTGTGCGGAGAGATGGCGTCGGACCCGGCGCTGGTCGGACTGCTGGTCGGCCTCGGCCTCACCGAATTCAGCATGACCCCCGGCGCCATTCCGATCGTCCGCCAGGTGATCGAAGAACTCAGTGCCACTGAAGCGCGACGGCTGGCCAGCCACGCCTTGCGGCTGGCAACCGCCACCGAAATCGAGCAGTATCTCTTCGACGCGCTGGCCGCGTCGGCTTTTCAAAGGAGTCCGTTGTCGTGAGTGAACCGTTACATCGCGTCGAGAAACCATGGGGATACGAGTTGTGGTGGGCCCGCACCGACCGCTATGTCGGCAAGCAGATCCACATCAACAAGGGTCACGCCCTCAGCCTGCAGTACCACAACAAGAAGGATGAGACGATCTTCGTGTGGTCGGGCCGCATCCTGTTCGAGCGGGAAGTCGATGGCAAGCTCGTCGGCACCGAAATGGGCCCAGGCGAGGCCGTGCACGTGACGCCGCCCACCGTGCATCGCATGACGGCGATCGAGGATTCCGATGTACTGGAAGTCTCGACCCCCGAGACGGACGATGTCGTCCGGCTCGAGGATCGGTATGGACGGAAGGGAACCTAGGCCGCAGATTTAACGCGGATTCGCTTCTAGAACGGGATGTCGTCGTCGGTGACGGGGGCGGGATCGCGCATCGGATCCTGGTAGCCGCCGTCGCCGCCGCGTTCCACCTGGCGATCGCCGCCGCGGCTGCCGCCGCCGGCACCGGCACCACCGCCGCCGAGCAGCACGATCTTGTCGGCCTTCACCTCGGTGGTGTAGTGCTTCTGGCCTTCCTTTTCCCACTGCCTCGTCTGCAGACGGCCTTCCAGATAGACCTGCTTGCCCTTGACCAGGTACGGCTGCAGCGATTCGGCCGGCTTGCCCCACAGCACAATGCGGTGCCACTCGGTCTGTTCCTTCTTCTCGCCTTCTTTCGACGTCCAGTTCTCGGTGGTGGCAATGCTGAAGCTCGCCACCGACTGACCGCCCGGTGTCACGCGCACTTCGGCGTCCTTGCCGAGGTTGCCCACCAGAATCACTTTATTCACGCTGCCCATGTCTGTCGCCTTTCTACCGTGCTATCGCTCTTCGATCGCAGTCGTTGCGTTTACTGGGTGTTGCTTACAGTCCGTCGCCCGGCGGCTTGGCACGCGCCATCGCGTCGAGCCGCTGCCGGGCCAGCCGTGACAGGTCCGAATCCGGGAACAGTTTAATCAGCGCCTCGTACGCCTCACGGGCGCGGTCCGGCTGCTTGGTCGCCGCCAGGGCCAGCCCCATCTTGTAGTACGCATCCGGCACGCGGTCGCCCTTCGGGTAACCGGTAATCACGCGATTGTAGGCGTCAATGGCTTCCGTGAACTTGCCATCCGAGTAATAGCAGTCGCCGATGTACCACTGCGCATCGTCCGCGTTGTCGGTGCGGGCGAAGCTCTTGAGATAGGTGTTGAACCCGTCAATGCACAACGTCCACTGGCCGGCGGTGAAATCGGCCAGCGCCGTGCTGAACAGGCGCTGCGGCGACATGCCCGGCGACATGGTCACGGGCGGCGCCGGGAGCATGGGCGCCTGCACGTCACTCGGTGGGGCATTCGGATCCACCGGAGCCGCAGGGGCCGATCTCATGTCTGGGATCGCGAGGCGCAACGCCTCGACTTCCTGCGACAGGCTGGTAATGCGCACGTTGCTCTCGTCGATGCGTTCGCGAACGATGCGCAGGTCCGAGCCGAATTGATCGACGGCAAGTTTCTGGTCGGCAAACGACTTGCGCGTGGCGCCGGCCTGATCATCAACGCGGGTGGAAATGGCCTTGAGCTGCGCGCTGATGGCATCGAGCGCGGCCTGCAGTTGCTGCTGCATCTGCTGCGTCTGTTCCTGCAGCATGCGGATGTCAGCCATCATCTGCATTTCGCGGCGTGATTGCGCCGCCGCCGGGGCGGCGCAAATCAGGGCTGCGATCAGGGCCAGGAGGCCAGCCGACAGTCGTCGAGTCATACGACCCATCTTACTTTGCCGTGATCACGAAATGCGCCCGCCGGTTCTTGTCCCAGGCGGCGTTGTCGTGGCCGGCATCGAACGGGAATTCCTTGCCGTAACTGACGACCTTGACCTTGTCGGCCGGGATCCCCAGCGAGACCATGTAGGTCCGGGCGGCCAGCGCGCGGCGTTCACCAAGGGCCAGGTTGTACTCGGCCGTGCCGCGTTCGTCGCAGTGGCCTTCAATGGTGACCTGCCAGGCCGGATACTTCTTCATCACGGCGGCGTTAGCTTGCAACACCACCTGCCCGGAGGCGTTGACGTCGGAGCTGTCGAGATCAAAGAACAGCGGCTGCAACGGCGATTCGCGGTTCAGGTCGTCCAGCGACTTCGAGCCAATGGTGTCTTCGACCGGCATCGGCGGCATGGGCACCGGGACCGGCTCGGACACCGGCGCCGGCGGCGGTGGTGGCGCCGGTGGCGCGGTGCTCATGGGCGGAGGCGGCGGCATGGGCCGGGCGATCGGCGGCGTCTTCTTCGAACACGCGCCCACCATCACCGCAAGCAGAACCACCATCACCATTAACGAATGTGCTCGTCTGTTCATAGCTAACCTCAACCTAATCTTGCGTCCCTGGCACCCCTGGCACCCTATCTCTACTGTGACCAATTCGGCGTCTGGTTGTTGCCGTCCTTGGTGATCTGCCTGATGTTGCGTCCGTCGCGATCGACGGTAAAAATCTGGCTGCGGCCGGCGCGCGTTGACATGAAGGCAAGGTGCCGGCCATTGGGGGACCACGCCGGGCTCTCGTTGCTGCCTTCACCAAAGGTGATCTGCCGCGTCTCGCCGGAAGCGATTCCCAAAATCTTGATGTCGAAGCCCGGGCCGGTGCGGGCCGCGAAGGCAATCTCGTTATACGGCGCCGGCGACCAGGTGGGACGGTCGGCATACGACTCAAAGGATATTTGTCGAAGACCCGTGCCGTCGGGATTGATGACGAAAATCTGCGGCTGGCCGCGCCGGTCTGACGTGAACGCGATTTGGTTGCCGGTGGGCGACCACGTGGGGGTCGTATCGATCGACGGGTTGTTCGTCAAGCGGACCAGGTTCGAGCCATCCC
>CAMBHC010000116.1 GCA_945866285.1 Candidatus Sulfopaludibacter sp. SbA3
TTAAAGAGTGCGGAGACTTCTCCGCGGATGCCGGGAATTATATCACCACGCGGCCTTCGTCTTTACGCTTACGCACCGTCTGGCCGCCGCTGCCCGACCTGCGTCGCCTGCTCGAAGGCATATCCCAAACGCAGGACACCCAAGTCATCACGATGCCGGCCGACAATCTGGATGCCGACCGGCAGCCCTTCTGGCGTAAAACCCGCCGGCACCGACATCGCCGGACGGCACGTCGTCGAGATCCAGTAAGTGGACTTCATCCACGCCACGTAGTTCTCCATGGCGACGCCCTCGATCGACTTCGGCCAATCGAGGCCCGCGTCGAATGGCGGCACCTGGTTCACTGCGCACAGCAGGAACTCGTACTTTTCCTGGAACACGCGCATCCGTTCCAGCAGGGCGCCGTGCTTGATGATCGCGCGCGCGACATCGGCGCCGGTGAGTTGGGCGCCCGCCTCGATGTCCCAAATCGCCTCGGGCTTCATCACCGATCGATGTTCGGCCAACAGCGCGCCATTGGTGTTCCAGTTGGCCCACGATCGCAAGGTCAGGAAGATCTCATCGACGTCGGTGAGATCGGGCGTGGCCTCTTCGACGATGCAGCCGAGGTCGAGTAAGGTTTGCCGCTGCGATTCGAGCACCGCTCGGACGCGCCGATCGAGTGGTAAGCCACCCAGGTCTGGCGACCAGGCCACCCGCACCCCCTTCCAGTCGCGCTCGAGCCGTAGCAGGAAGTCAGACGGGGTGGATGGATAGGTCAGGGGATCGCGACCATCAGCGCCGGCCATCACGCTCAACATGAAGGCCACGTCCGAGACCGAGCGGGCCATCGGCCCTTTGACCGACACGCCAACCAGCGGCAGCGCCGTGGGGGCGATCGGCACCAGGCCCACGGTGGGACGCAGCGCCACGATGTTGTTGAAGTTGGCAGGATTGCGCAGCGAGCCGCCCAGGTCGCTGCCGTCGGCGAGCGGCAACATGCCCGACGCGAGCGCGGCGCCGGCGCCACCGCTCGAGCCCCCGGCGCTCTTGGAGTGGTCGTACGGATTGAACGTGGTGCCGTAGACCTGGTTGTAGGTATGCGAGCCCATGCCAAACTCGGGCACGTTGGTCTTGCCGATCGGGATGGTTCCCGCCCGGCGCAACCGCTCGACGATCACGGTGTCTTCGGTCGGCCTCAGGTCCTTGTAGATCGGCGAGCCCTTGGTGAAGGGAAAGCCAACCGCGGCCTCCAGGTCCTTGAACGCAATGGGCAGGCCATGGAGCACGCCGGTGGGCCGGCCGCTACTCAACTCGCGATCGGCCGCGTCTGCCAGCGCCAGGCACGCGTGATCATCAAGCTTGGCCACAATGGCGTTCAGCGGGGGATTGAGGCGGGCAATCTGGGCCAGGAACGCCGACATCACTTCACGGGCCGAGACCTCCCGCGATCGGATCATCCCGGCCAAGTCGCGCGCACTTGTAAAGCACAGAGCGTCGGCCATCACATCCACTTGGCTTTCCGGAAACGATAGACCAGGTAGATGTCGACCAGCGCCATGACGGCCAGCGAGGCGTGATAGCCGTAGGCCCATTGCAGGCCCGGCATGTTCGTGAAGTTCATGCCGTAGACGCCGGCCACCATGGTCGGAACGGCCACCAGCGCGGCGTAGGCCGCCAGCCGCTTGGTGACTTCATTCTCCTGCAGGGTAATCAACGACAAGTTCACGGAAATCGCCGTCGCCACCATGTCGCGCAAGCTGTCAATCGACTGCTTCAGGCGCAGCAGGTGGTCGTAGACGTCGCGGAAGTAGTCTTGCAGCCCGCTGCAGATCGGCGGCACGCGCCCGCCGTGCAGCTTGCCGGCCACCTCGAGCAGCGGCACGGTCGCGTGGTCCAGGATCATCAGCTTGCGTTTAAGCAAATACAGTTCCTCGATTTGCACTCGCGTGGTCTGGCCGGCAAAAATTCGTTCTTCGATCCCCTCGATCTCTTCGGTGAGCGCGTCGAGCACCGGGAAATACCGATCCACGATCGTGTCCATCAGCGCGTACAGCACATACGCCGGTCCGTGCTGCAACAACTCGGGCTCTTGCTCGCATCGCCGGCGCACTTCGGTAAAACCCAGTTGCGCGTCACGGCGGACCGAGATCACGTACTGGGGTCCGACGAAAATGGCGACTTCGCCGGTTTGCAGATCCGAACCGGCCGGCTCAATCAGGTGCAGGACGACGAACAGCGACGACCCGTACTCGTCGATCTTCGGCCGCTGATGGCCCTTCTGCGCGTCTTCAACCGCCAGCTCGTGAAGGCCGAACTCTGCCTGGAGCGACGCCAGCTCGCCTGGCTGCGGGTCCTTCAGCGCGACCCAGACGAAGCAATCCGGCCGCAACAGATGCGAGTGGACCTCGCCGAGCGGAATGTCGGAGAGCTTTTGACCGTGATGGTAAGCGACACAGTTGACGAGCATGGTCGGCCCTCAGTCCCTAAGCCGTCGCATGATGGCCTGAATGCCGACAGCGGCGCAATCACGATTCGGGCGGACAGGACAGGAGATCCAAGAGTTCAGGAGAATCATTGATTGGACTCTTTGTCTCCTGGTCTCCTGTTCAGCGGCCATAGGTCGGGATATAAGTGACTGGCTTGTCGCTGGCGAAGGCCGAGGTGAACAGGTCGATGCGGGCAAAGCCGTCCATGTCGCGGCCGACCGGCAAGCCCAGGAAATAGAGCAGCGTCGGCGCCAGGTCGACGACCGAACCGCGCGCCGGCCGGCCAGGTGCGATGGGCCGGCCAAAGGCCATGACAAAGCCGTCAGGCGCGCGCTCATGGGTGCCACTAATGCGCGGATTGCCGGCCAGCAACTCGAGCACGCGCTTGCCGGGCGTCAGCGGCTCCATGCCAAACGCCGACACCACGAGCAACAGGCCGTCAGGCCCAAGCCGATCCATTTCCCGGCCGACGAGCGTGTCCATGAACCCGTAGTACTGATCCAGCACGCGCCCGAATCGCTGCCGCTCGTCCTCCGAGACATCCCCGAAGGCCGACGGGTTGGCGTAGCGCAGAAAGAAATGCCCGACCGCATCGATGCCGGGGAACCGTGCCGCGAGGAACCGCGGTGCCGACGCTTCGAGGGCCGTCAGCAACTGGAGGTGCACGCGGTCGCCCACCACCGGCGTGGGATCGCGACGCGCGTCGTAGTCATTCACTGGCTGGGGCGCGCCCATGTTGGCCACGAGCGCCACGGGGTCAGGATCGGCCGGCGTTTGCAGCGCCGCCCGCACGTCGGCGAGCAGTTCCGGCGGCCACACCGCCGATGCGCCTTCGAACGCCATCTCGGTTTCCGATAAGCGATGGAACGCTTCGCTCACGGCGAAGCCGTTGACCTGGGGTGCCGGCTGCGTCAGCGGCCAACCGATCACGCCCACACCCACGCCGTGGTCGCTCAGGATGCTCCAGATCGGCCGGGCGGTCAGGTCCGAGGCCGACAGTGGTTCGGCCGTCAGGAAGCCGAAGCTGACCAGGGCCTGCGCGAAACAGTAGTCCGGCAGCAGCTGGATCGGCGGGCCGCCGAACGCTCGATACACCTCGGCCGATCGCACGCCGTTGTACATCGGGTAACGCCCGGTCGCGATCGCGCTCCACACCGGCTCGGCCTGCGTCGGCCGCAGCGTGGCCATGTGCAAGACCGAGCCTTGATCGAAGATGCGGCCGATGTTCGGCAGGCGGCCCGCGGCAACGGCCGGCGAGATCATGTCGAGGGTCGCGCCGTCGAACATCAGCATCGTCACGTTCGCCTGCGACCGCGCTGATTCGGGCTCGGCCACCGCGGTGGTCGGCCGCGCCGGCAGCGGGGTTGGCCGGGCCGGGCCGCGGGCGGCGATCGGCAACGCCACCGACAGCACCATGGTCGCCGACAGCAAAGTCGCGCTCATCCGCCCGCCTCGCCGTCCGAGATGCGCGAGGCCGATGCCGAGGCAGATGACGCTGGCGGCCGAGACGATCCCGGCGCCGATGCCCATGCGGCTGCGGGTGATCGGGTCGAGCACGTCGCCGAAGCTGCGCAGGTTCAGCCACATCAAGGCGGCACCGGTGCCGGCGGCGATCGTGCACAACCATGACAGCAGCCGCACGCTCAGCCATCCGGGCGACAGCACTTCGACGGCCAGGATCTGCCGCAACACGATCAAGGCGTAGAACAGCACCGTGAGGTTGGCACCATAGGCGACGCCAAGCACCAGCGCCAGCGGCAGCAAGGTGCCGGGATCGATCGAGACCGACGGGTTGAGCTGCAACACGAGCGCGGTGAGGTATCCGGAGGCGACTCCAGCGGCGATCACCGAGTTGGACAGCATCCGCAAATAGCGCATGAGGAATCGTGTTACTGACGGGTCGCAGACATTGTACCCGGCTTGCTATACTCGATCGATGCCACCGATCGACATCGCTGCGAGAGTGATCGCCAACGCGCGATTGTCGAGCGATTATTCTGTCCTCAGCTTGGCTGCGCCCGACGTCGGCGCGCGCACCTTGCCTGGCCAGTTCGTCATGGTCAAGCCCGAGGGCGTGACCGACCCCCTGCTGCGCCGGCCGTTTTCGGTGTTCGAAGTGCTGCGCGACCCGCAGGGTGTGATCATCGGCATCAGCATCCTCAACAAGAAGGCTGGCCGCAGCACCCGCCGGTTGTACGACCTTGAGGTCGGCGACGTGGTCTCGTGCCTGGGTCCGCTGGGGCAGCCGTTCAAGACGGTCGCCTCGCCCACCAGGGCCTGGATGGTCGCCGGTGGTGTCGGCCTGGCGCCGTTCGCGACGCTCGCCGAGTCGCTGGCCGCCAGCAAGACCGAGACGACACTCTTCTACGGCGCGCGCACCGGCGAAGAGCTGTTCTACCTGGATTTCTTCGAGCGCCTGGGCGTGACCCTGGTGCTGACCACCGAGAACGGCGCGCGGGGCACCAAGGGCCGCGTCACCCTCCCGCTCGAAGCCGAACTGAAGGCGCTCGCCGCCGGCGACCGCGCCATGGTCTATGCCTGCGGACCCGAGCCGATGCTCGAGGCCGTGGCCAAGCTGGCGGCGCACTACCACCAACCCTCACAAGTGTCGGTGGAACGGGTGATGGGTTGCGGCCTTGGTGGCTGCTACAGCTGTGTCGTGCCGGTAAAGCACGGCGGTGAGAACGCCAACCTCGTTCGCTCGTGCATCAGCGGGCCCGTGTTCGACGGCGCAGAATTGGTGTGGGAATGACGCCGGACCTTTCGGTCTCGATTGGCTCCTTGAAACTGCCGAACCCGCTGATCGCGGCGAGCGGCTGCTTCGGCTACGGCCTCGAGTACGAACACGTGGTGGACCTGTCGCTGCTGGGCGGAATCGTGTCAAAGGGGCTCTTCATGAAAGAGCGCCAGGGTCATCCCCCGCCGCGAATCGTTGAGACCCCGGCCGGCATGATCAACGCCATCGGCCTGCAAGGCATTGGCGTTCATCGCTTCGTCAAGGAGAAGCTGCCACTGCTGCGCGAGCGGGGCGCGCGGACGTTCGTCAACGTCTGCGGCACCACGCTCGACGAATACGTCGAGGTGTGCAAAGTGCTGTCCGACGCGGAAGGCGTCGCCGCCATCGAGCTCAACATCTCGTGCCCCAACATCAAGGAGGGCGGCATCCAGTTCGGCTGCAGCTTGCACGGCACCTTTGACGTGGTGAGCGCCGTTCGCAAGGCCACCAGCCTGCCGGTGATTCCGAAGCTCACGCCCAACGTGACCGACGTCGCGTCGTTCGCGAAAGCCGCCGAGGACGCCGGCGCCGACGCGGTATCGCTCGTCAATACCTTCCTGGCGATGGCCATCGATGTCGAAACCCGGCGGCCGAAGATCAGCAACGTGCTCGGCGGCCTGAGCGGCCCGGCCATCCGGCCCATTGCGGTCCGCATGGTGTGGGAGTGCTACCAGCTCGTCAAGATCCCGGTGATCGGCATGGGCGGCATCACCGACGCCCGCGACGTGCTGGAATTCATGCTGGCGGGCTCCACGGCGGTGCAAATCGGCACGCAGAACTTCGTCGACCCCTTCGTCTGGACCAAGGTGCTCGACAGCTTGAAGGACTACATGACGCGCCACAACGTCGCGCGACTGAGCGACCTGATTGGCGCCTTCGACCCGACCCCACCCAAGGCCACCCACCCATGAACCCGATTCTCGTTGCCCTCGATGTCGACTCGGCCGCCAAGGCCATCGCCCTGGCCGACACGCTGCGCGGCGCCGTCGGCGGCTACAAGATCGGCAAGCAGTTGTTCACTGCGGCGGGACCGGCCGTGGTCCACGAGTTGACCAGCCGTGGCGACCGCGTGTTTCTCGACTTGAAGTTTCACGACATTCCCAACACCGTGGCGGGCGCGGTGCAATCGGCGGTGGCCACCGGCGCCTGGATGGTCAACGTCCACGCCTCGGGTGGCAGCGCGATGATGAAGGCTGCGGCCGAAGCGGCCACCACGGCCGCGGCAGCGCTAGGGCGGCCACGGCCGCTGGTAATCGGGGTCACGGTGCTGACCAGCATGACTGACGCGGCGCTCGCCGAAGTTGGCGTGGCGCGGCCGGTCCTCGAGCAGGTCGTCCACCTGGCGCGACTGGCCAAGCAGAGCGGGCTTGATGGCGTCGTGGCCTCGCCGCAAGAGACGGCGGCCATTCGCGCAGCGTGTGGCCCGGATTTTCAGATTGTGACGCCAGGGATTCGCCCGGCGGATCAGCAGGGCAAGGACGACCAGGCCCGGACGCTGACGCCGGCGGAAGCCATGAAGGCGGGCTCGACTTACCTGGTGATTGGGCGCCCCATCACTGGAGCGCCCGATCCTCGCGAAGCCGCGAAACAGATATTCGCGTCGCTGTAGGCCGCAGGCGGGTCTCAAGACCCGCCTCTACGTGCCCGCTTATTTCGCGGTGATGACGAAGTGGCCGCGGCGGTTCTGCTGCCAGCACGCTTCGGCCGACTCGGTGCAGAAGGGCGTCTCCTTGCCCTTGCTGACAATCACGACGCGATCCACCGGCACACCCAGCTCCACCAGGTAAGCCTTGACCGCGGCCGCGCGACGTTCGCCGAGACCGAGGTTGTATTCCGAGGTGCCGCGCTCGTCGCAGTGGCCTTCCACGTTGATCCTGGTGTTGGCCCAGCGCTTGAGCCACGTGGCGTTGGCCGTCAGTGACGCCTTGCCATCGTCACGAATCGACGATGAGTCGAGATCGAAATAGGCGTCGGCCAGCGGACGCTCTGAATTCAACTGAGCCAGGCTCTTCTGCGCGAACAACTCGTCTTCAGTGAGCGGACGCGGTGCCGGAGCGGCCGGTGGCGGTGGTGGCGGTGGTGGCGGAGCCGGCGGCGCAGCGGGTGCGGCCGGTGGTGGTGGCGGTGGTGGTGCCGGTGCCGGCGCTTTCTTTGCACAAGCTGCGGCGCCGATTCCCAACACCATGCAGATTGAGGCGATACCTGCCGTTCGTCGAATTAAACTGATCGTCATTCGAACTCCTGAATCTCCGCTAAACCTGCTCGTTCTGTTGGGGTAACAGAATTGGTGCTCGCAGATTAACGGGTCACTTCTGCTGGTGTCAACGAGTTAGCGACGCGAATCGCCAGAATGCGCAGTCCCAGGCGACGATTGTCTGCGCCGCTAGCACTCGTGGAAGGCACAAAGGTCGTATCGGTCTCGATGGCTAAGGCGCCACCCGACGCCGCCAGGGCCGCGCCGGGCACATCGAAAGTCCAGGTTTCG
>CAMBHC010000117.1 GCA_945866285.1 Candidatus Sulfopaludibacter sp. SbA3
CGAGCTGAAGAACCCGCTCAACGCGATGACGATTCACCTGGAGCTGCTCAAGACGAAGCTGGCGAACGACCCGGCCGTGTCGCACGTGGAGATCATCCGGCAGGAAGTGCGCCGCCTGGACGACCGCGTCCAGGGCCTGATGCGGTTCGTGAAGCCGTCGGACGTGACGTTTGCGCCCGTCCCGGTGGCGCCGATGCTCGAGAGTGTACTGGCCGCGTTGCGACCCGAGGCCGAACGCGCCGGCGTGGCGATTCAGGCGACCTGTACGGACCCGTTACTCGTGGTCCAGGGCGATGCCGCGCTGTTGCGCGACGCCTTCCTGAACCTGGTGCAGAATGCGATTCAGGCCATGCCCACCGGCGGTCGGTTGTCGCTCAGTTGCGCGAGCGTGGCCGGTCGCAAGATCCGCATCCGCGTCGAAGATACCGGGGTGGGCATCGCGCCCGAGAACCTCGAGCGCATCTTCGAGCTGTATTTCACCACTCGGGAGGGTGGCACCGGGATGGGCCTGGCGCTGGTGTTCCGGACGATCCAGATTCACGACGGCACCATCGACGTGGAATCCAGGGCTGGGGTGGGCACGTCGTTCATCATGATGTTGCCCGAGGCCCAAGGCTTACAATCGTGACGATGACAGTGGGACGTCTCGGGGCGCTGATACTGCTGACGGCGTCGCTTGGTGCCTGCGCAGCCAAGGCGCAGGTGCGCACCGAAGTCGAGATACCGCTGCTCGCCCCGCCCCCGCCGCCGCCCCGTATCGTCACCATCTACCAGGAGGAGCCGCCGGCGGTGCCGGCGCCGCCTGTGGTCGAGGCGGTCCGGGCACGCCCGGCAGGACGCCCGGCGCGGCCCGAGGCGAAGCCCGAGGCGCCGGTCCCTGCGGAACCCGCACCAGAAGCGCCCAAGCCGCCCCCGCCGTCGCTGACGCTCACGCCATCACCCGGTGCCGAGGCGCAGACGGTGGCGGCCATCCGCGAGTTGATGGCCACGGCCACACGTGATCTGTCTCGCGTCAACCCCTCATCCCTCAACGCCGACGGCCGCGCCCAGGCTGAGGCGGCTCGCCGCTTTCTGCAGCAGGCAGACGAGGCGCTCAAGGCGCGCAACGTGGTGTTTGCCGGCAAGCTTGCCGACAAAGCCGCGACCATCGCCGCCGTGCTCGTTCGGTAACGGCGGCGACCAGCGTCGCCGATCCGGGCATCTGATCTTTAGTTATCGCGATTGCACAGCCCTGCACCGCGACTGCTGGTCGACCTTGCCAAAAAAATTTCATTAAGCGAAAATATGGCGAATAGATGTATTTCGGCCTGAATCAGCGATATATTGCGGACGCCCTCAAGGACAGCGCAATATGTTGTGCCTAAGGTGCTTGACAACCAATAGCTGCAGGCGCATATTGGGCTCCGCGCTCGAAGACGACTCTCAATCGCCAGACACCTCCCGGCGTCAAGCGATTGAGGCTGAATCGGAGCCGAGTACGAAACGAAGAAGAGCCGATTTAGAGACGTCAGACCGCGCGTACCAACCAACTTTAGAAGCACGTTTTTTGGATAGGGCGTCCGCCCCAGAATAGGGGGCGTACCGCCATTCGGAGGAAGAAGCATGCAGAACGCTTCCCAGAAGGGTTTGTCAGCGGCACCAGCCGGACAGACCGTGAGTTCGTCGTCGGGCCACGTCGAGCCGACGGAGTCAGCAAGAAGCCGAAAGTCTCAGGCCTCCCCGGGTCTGGAGTTTCCGCGGTTTTTCACGGCCGCCGGTAGCGATCCGTTCGACCTCGTCGAATGGGAGCTGCGCGACGCCATCATTGGCAACGAAAAGGGCGCCGTTGTTTTCGAACAGCGGGGCGTCGAGATGCCGAAGTCGTGGTCGCAACAGGCCACCAACATCGTTGTCTCAAAATATTTCAGGGGTCACGTCGGCTCGCCAGAGCGTGAACAATCGGTCAAGCAACTGATTGGCCGCGTGGTCGAGACCATTACCGGCTGGGCGGGTAAGCAGAAGTACTTCGCGTCGGATGCGGCGCTCCAGGCGTTCAGCGACGACTTGAAGTTCCTGCTGGTCCACCAGAAGGCGGCCTTCAACAGCCCCGTGTGGTTCAACTGCGGGTTCGAGAAGGCGCCGCAGTGTTCCGCGTGCTTCATTAACGCGGTTGACGACACCATGGACTCGATTCTTGGCCTGGCCAAGACCGAGGGCATGCTGTTCAAGTTCGGCTCGGGCACAGGCAGCAATCTCTCGGCGATTCGTTCGTCGAAGGAACTGTTGGCTGGCGGCGGCACGGCTTCGGGGCCGGTGTCGTTCATGAAGGGCTTCGACGCGTTCGCGGGCGTGATCAAGTCGGGCGGCAAGACGCGCCGCGCGGCGAAGATGGTCATCCTCAACGCCGAGCACCCCGACATCGTCGACTTCATCAGCTGCAAGGTTGAGGAAGAAAAGAAGGCGTGGGCGCTGATCGATGCCGGCTACGACGGCTCGTTCACCGGCACCGCCTACGGGTCGGTGTTCTTCCAGAACTCGAACAACTCCGTTCGCGTGACCGACGAGTTCATGCGCGCGGTGCTGGATGATGGCCTGTGGCAGACCAAGGCGGTCACGAGCGGCGAAGTGATGGACACCTACAAGGCGCGCGACCTCATGCGCCTGATCGCCGAAGGCACCTGGGTGTGCGGCGACCCCGGCATGCAGTTCGACACCACCGTCAACGAATGGCACACCAGCCCGAATACGGCGCGGATCAACGCGAGCAACCCGTGCTCGGAGTACATGTTCCTGGACGACTCGGCCTGCAACCTGTCGTCGCTGAACCTGATGACCTTCGTCAAGGAAGACGGCGAGTTCGACGTCGAGGCATACCGCGCGGCGTGCCGCACGATGATCACGGCGCAGGAGATCCTGGTCGACAACTCGAGCTACCCGACCCCGGCGATTGCCAAGAACAGCCACGCCTTCCGCCCGCTGGGCCTGGGCTACGCCAACCTCGGCGCGCTGCTGATGTCGCGCGGCCTGCCCTACGACAGCGATGCCGGCCGCGATTACGCCGGTGCGCTCACCGCGGTGATGACCGGCGAGGCGTATGCTCAGTCGGCGCGCATCGCGCGCGACCACGGCGGTCCGTTCGAGGGCTACGACATCAATCGCGAGCCGTTCCTGCGCGTCATGCGCAAGCATCGCGACGCGATCAAGGACATCAACCAGAAGCACGTGCCCGATGACCTCTATGCCGGCGCCAAGCAGGCGTGGGATGAGGCGGTCGAGCTCGGCGAAGACTTCGGTTACCGCAACGCGCAGGCCACCGTGCTGGCGCCTACCGGCACCATCGGCTTCATGATGGACTGCGACACGACCGGCGTCGAACCCGACATCGCGCTCGTGAAGTACAAGAAGCTGGTCGGCGGCGGCATGATGAAGATCGTCAACCAGACCGTGTCGCCCGCGCTGAAGAAGCTTGGCTACACGGCCGCGCAGGTTGCCGACATCATCACGCACATCGACGAGCAGGAAACCATTGAAGGCGCGCCCCACCTGATGGAGCGTGACCTGCCGGTGTTCGACTGCGCCTTCAAGGCCTCGAAGGGCGAGCGCTCGATCCACTACATGGGTCACATCAAGATGATGGGCGCCACCCAGCCGTTCATCTCGGGCGCGATCAGCAAGACCGTGAACGTGCCGAAAGATGCCTCGGTCGAGGACATCGAGCAGGCGTATCTCGAGTCGTGGCGTCTCGGCGCCAAGGCCGTCTCGATTTACCGCGACGGCTCCAAGCGCACGCAGCCGCTCAACACCTCGAAGGCGGCGATCGATGCCAAGGGTGTCGTGATCAGCCAGCAGACCACCGACGCCGTGAAGGCGGCGGTCGCGGCCGCGCTCGCGCAGAAGGCGCCGGCTCGCCGCAAGCTGCCAGACGAGCGCCACGCACTGACGCACAAGTTCGACATTGCCGGCCACGAGGGCTACATCACGGTCGGCCTGTTCGAAGACGGCACGCCGGGAGAAATCTTTCTGGTGATGGCGAAGGAAGGCTCGACCATTTCTGGTTTCGCCGACGCCTTCGCCCAGGCCATCAGCTACGCGTTGCAATACGGCGTGCCGCTGCAGGCGCTGGTCGACAAGTTCAGCCACGTGCGGTTCGAGCCGTCGGGCATGACCAAGAACGCCGACGTGCGCTTTGCCAAGTCGATCGTCGACTACATCTTCCGCTGGATGGCGTCGAAGTTCCTCTCGGCCGAGGCGCAGTTCGCCGCCGGTGTGAACAATCGTGACGAGGTCGCGGGCGACTACGTCGCGGAACCGGCAGCCGTGCCGGCGCCCAAGGTGACCGCGTTGCCGACGGTGATGGTGAGCACCACGGGTGTCATCGTGCCGCAGACCAACCCGTTCGCGGCCATGCAGAACCAGGAGGACGCGCCCCCGTGCACGACCTGCGGGTCGATCATGGTGCGCAGCGGCGCCTGCTACAAGTGCAGCAATTGCGGCACGACTTCAGGTTGTGCGTAATTCGTAGAGGCGGGTCTTTAGACCTGCCTGGTGAGACTGACGAGGGAGGGGCCGGGAGCAATCCCGGCCTTTTTCCTTTCGTGGAAAGTCCAGTTGTTAACCGGGATACTCGAAAAATATTGGGGCTACAGCTCCTTCCGGCCGCTTCAGCTTGAAGCGATGGAAGCGGTGATGGCCGGCCGCGACTCGCTGCTGGTGCTGCCTACCGGCGGCGGTAAGTCGCTATGCTTCCAGGCGCCAGCGATCGCGCGCGACGGACTCGCCATTGTCGTGTCGCCCCTCATCTCATTGATGAAGGACCAGGTCGATACCCTCGTCGGCAACGGCGTGTCCGCGGCGTATTACAACAGCGGCATGTCGTCCGAAGCGCGGGCCGAGGTCACCCGCGGCATTCGCGACGGCCGCTACCGGATGCTGTACGTCGCGCCCGAGCGGCTGGTCGGCGAGGGCGGCGAGGGCTTCCTCAAGATGCTGGAAGCCAGGCCCGTCAGCTTCATCGCCGTGGACGAAGCGCACTGTATCAGCCAGTGGGGCCACGATTTCCGCACTGAGTACCGCCAACTGGCGCGGCTGCGCGACCGCTGGCCGTCGGTCAGCATGCACGCCTACACCGCCACGGCCACCGCGCGGGTTCGCCTCGACATCATCGCCCAGCTCGGGCTGCGCGATGCGGCGGAGATGGTCGGCTCGTTCGATCGGCCCAACCTCGTCTACCGCGTCCTGGCGCGCGCCACGCTGAAGGCCCAGATTCTCGACGTGCTCGAGCGCCATCGCGGACAGGCGGGGATCATTTACTGCACCTCACGCAAGGAAGTGGACAGCCTGTCGCAGTGGCTGAACGACACCGGCTGGCGATCGCGGCCGTATCACGCCGGCCTGCCAGACGATGAGCGCAGCCGGAACCAGGACGCGTTCCTGAACGAAGAGGTGGACCTGGTGGTCGCCACGGTCGCCTTCGGCATGGGCATCGATCGATCCGACGTGCGCTTCGTGATCCACTCGGGCGCGCCGCAGTCGCTCGAGCACTATCAGCAGGAATCAGGCCGCGCCGGCCGTGACGGCCTCGAAGCTGAGTGCGTGCTCATCGCCTCGGGCGCCGACTTCCTGAAGTGGCGCGTGATGCTCGAGAAGAACGGCGAGATGTCCGACGCGCGCCGGGCCCTGTTGCGCGACATGGAACGCTACGCCGCCAGTGTCGGCTGTCGTCACAAGCGGCTGGTCGGCTATTTCGGTGAAGCGTTCACCAAGGACGACTGTGGTGCCTGCGACTACTGCCTGGGCGAACTGGAGACGATGGCGGATGCCGTGACCATCGCCCGCAAGGTCCTGTCGTGCGTCGCGCGCGTCGGTCAGCGTTTCGGCGCCGCCCACGTCGGCAACGTGCTGCGTGGCAGCGACAGCGAGCAGGTGCGCTCGCGCGGCCACCACGAACTGTCGGTCTTCGGCCTGATGAAGGATGCCAGCATCGACGAGCTACGCGGCTACATCGACCAGCTGCTGGCGCACGGACTGCTGCAGCAGGGTGGTGACGAATATCCGGTTCTTCAGCTCACGAGCGAAGGCTTGGCGCTGTTGAAAGATGCCGGCGCGCACCCGGACTTGTCGCTCGCGCGGCAGAAGCGCCCAGAGAAGGGCCGGCTACCCAAGCGGGCGCGGGTCGAGACCGAGAGCTGGGAAGGCGTCGATCGCGATCTGTTCGAGCGGCTGCGCGCCATGCGCATGCAGGTGGCGCGCAAGCGCGGCGTGCCGCCCTACGTCATCTTCCACGATACGACGTTGCGCGAGATCGCGCGCATCAAGCCGCCCACGATTGAGGAACTACGTCATGTCAAAGGCGTGGGCGACCGCAAGTCGGCGGATCTGGGCGAGTTGATCCTCTCGATCATTGCCACGCCCTGACGGCGAAGTGGCGATATACAATGCCGCCACCCTCAATGACCCGCCAGTTCTGTCACATCGGCTCCAGCACCATTGCCTATCTTGATTCGGCTCCAGGTGACACCACGCTGCGCACCTACGTGTTGCTGCATGCGTTTCCGCTCGGCGCCAACCAGTGGGAACCGCAGATGCGGAGCATCCCGGCCGGCTGGCGCCTGATCACGCCGGACCTGCGGGGCTTTGGCGGCTCCACCGAGCTCGATTCGCTCAGTGCCCTGGCGGTCACCGACTTCGCGGACGACGTCGTGGACCTACTGAAGGAATTGTCGATCGAGCGCGCCGTGATCGGCGGGCTGTCGATGGGTGGCTACGCCGCCCTGGCCCTATTGCAGGGCGCTCCGCAAGTGATCGAGGCGCTCGTGCTCGCGGATACCCGGGCGACGGCGGATTCGCCTGAAGGCCGCGCCAATCGCCGCAACATGCTCGCGCTGGTTGACCGCGAAGGCCCCTCGGGCGTGGCGCGGGAGATGATGCCCAAGCTGTTAGGCAAGACGACCCACGAGTCAAATTCCGGCATCGAGGCGCAGGTGCGCCGGCTCATCAAGCAGCAGTCGCCGGTGGCCATTCGCGGCGCCATCCATCGCATGATGCATCGTCCGGATTCCACCGCGCTGTTACCGCACGTGACGGTCCCGACCCTCGTCATCGTCGGCGAAGAAGACGAACTGACGCCACCCGAGGATTCGCGGCGCATTGCCGAGGCGGTGCCTGGCGCGACCCTGGTCACGATCCCCGGTGCGGGACACCTGTCGAACCTCGAGCAGCCCGATGCATTCAACGCCGCGTTGACCGCGTTTCTCGCTAAGCTCTAAGACGATGCGATTGATCGGTACGGTATTGCTGGTCGCCCTGATGACCGGATTGCCGGCGGCGCAAGAACCGGTCACGGTCGATCCCCTGCACAAGGCCTTCGACGAGATTCTCGATCTCTATGTCCGCGATGGCCTGGTCTATTACCACGCGCTCAAGGTGGAGCGCGCCAAGTTCGATCGCTACGTCCAGGCCGTGAGCGACGTCAGCGCCGACACCTTGGCCAAGTGGCCGCAGCCGCGGCAGCTCGCGTACTGGATCAACGCCTACAACGCTTTTGTCCTGCGCACGGTGATTGACGGCTACCCGATCCGCGGCATGGCTCCGGAGTATCCGGCGAACAGCATCAGGCACATTCCCGGCGCATTCGAACGGCACACCTTCCGGGCCGGCGGCCGGCAG
>CAMBHC010000118.1 GCA_945866285.1 Candidatus Sulfopaludibacter sp. SbA3
AGGCCGCCAAACTCGCCGATCTGCCGAGTGTGCCGGCGATCCGACAGCATGCCGACGATACAGAACAGGCCGCCGGTGCTGACGCCGTGCGCCAGCATCTGGTACGACGCGCCCTGCAGGCCCTGCATGTTGAACGCCGTAATGCCGAGCACCACGAAGCCCATGTGGCTCACCGACGAGTAGGCCACCAGCTTCTTCATGTCGGGCTGCACCATCGCCACCAGCGCGCCGTAGACGATGGCGATCACCGAGAGCGTGGCGAGCAGCGGGGCGAAATAGAGCGCCGCTTCAGGGAACAGCGGGAAGGCGAAGCGAATCAAGCCGTAGCCGCCCATCTTCAGCATGACGCCGGCCAGGATTACCGAGCCGGGCGTGGGCGCCTGCACGTGCGCATCGGGCAGCCACGTGTGGAACGGGAACAGCGGCACCTTGATGATGAACGCCAGCGTGAACGCCAGGAACATCCAGTACTGCGTGCCGGCCGGAATCTGCAGCTCGTACAGCTTGAGCAGATCGAAGCTGTATTCGCCGGTCACCGACTGGTGGATCCACGACAGGCCGATGATGGCGACCAGCATCAGCACGCTGCCGGCCATCGTGTAGAGGATGAACTTGACCGCGGCGTAGATGCGCTGGTCGTAGCCCCAGATGCCGATCAGGAAATACATCGGGATCAGGACGAAGTCCCAGAAGATGTAGAACAGGAACACGTCAAGGGCGCTGAACACGCCGATCATCGACGCTTCCAGCAGCAGCATGAAGATCGAGAATTCCTTGACGTGCTTCTCGACGCTTTCCCACGAGGTCAGGAGCGCCAGCGGCGTCAGGAAGCCGGTCAGCACCAGCAGCATCAGACTCAAGCCATCGATGCCGATGTAGTAGTCGATGCCGAAGGCCGGGATCCAGGCGTGGCGTTCGACAAACTGGAACGCCGGCGCGCCGGCCGCGGGATCGAAACCCGCCCACAGCATCAGCGTCACGCCGAAGGTCACCAGCGAAGTGGCCAGGGTGAGGTTGCGGACCAGGCCGTTTTTCGAACCGTCACGGTTCGGGACAAACAGCAGCAGGACCGACCCGATGATGGGCAGCAGGATGGCGATGGAGAGTAGGGGCAACCCGTTCACGTCGCGCTATCTCCAGAAGTAGGAGGCGAGGATCGTAACCGCGCCTGCGAAAATAGCTGCCGCATAGGTCTTGACCGACCCGTTCTGCAGCAACCGAAGGACAATGCTGACGCCGCTCACGAAGTAGCCTGCGCCGTTGACCGCGCCGTCGACGATCTTTACGTCAAAGCCGCGCCACAGGCCTTCCTGCGACAGCACCTTGATCGGTTGCACGATGGTCGCGTCGTAGACCTCGTCCACGTAGTACTTGTTCAAGAGCAGCTTGTGCACGCCGGAGAACTGCGTCGCCATCTGTGCCGGAAGATCCTTGCGCTTCAGCCACAGGAAGGTCGCCAACCCGATGCCCGCGAAGGCGACGAGCGACGACACCGCCATCAGCGACAGTTCGAGCGAGGCGTGGTCTTCGGCGCCTTCGGCCGCTTCGCCGGGCGGGCATTCCGCGATGGCAATGCCGGCCAGCTCACCGGTCGTCACCGGCGCACCACAGTTGGTGGCCTGGAACGCCGGCTCCAGCCAGGCGCCGAGGTTGTTGTGACCACCGAGCGCGTGCGGCACGCCGACGTAGCCGGCGAGGATTGAGCCCACGGCCAGCACGATCAGTGCGAACGCCATCGGCGCGGGCGCGTCGTGTAGGTGCACTCCATGCGCGTGCTGGGGTGCTGAAGTGCTCGGGTGCTGAGGTGCTGAAGTGCTGGCGGGCGCGTGGCCGTGATCGTCGTGGCCATGGCCGTGCTCGACCGCGCCGAAACGCTCCTCGCCGTGGAAGGTCAGGTGGACCAGGCGGAACATGTAGGTCGCCGTCAGCAGCGACGTCAGCACGCCGACAACCCACAGGACCTGGTGACCGTGCAGGAAGGTCTCGAACAGGATCTCGTCCTTCGAGAAGAAGCCGGCCAGGCCGGGCACGCCGGCGATGGCGACCGACGCAATCACGAACGTCCAGTAGGTGATCGGGATGTGTTTCTTGAGGCCACCCATCTTGCGGATGTCCTGTTCGCCGTGCAGCGCGTGGATGACCGCGCCCGAGCCCAGGAACAGGCAGGCCTTGAAGAACGCGTGGGTCATCAAGTGGAAGATGCCGGCGCCAAACGCGCCCATGCCCATGGCCAGGAACATGTAGCCGAGCTGCGAGACGGTTGAATACGCGAGCACGCGCTTGATATCGGTCTGCACCAGGCCAATGGTGCCGGCCATCAGCGCCGTGGCGGCACCGACGACGGCCACCACTTGCAGGGTGATTGGCGCGTGCTCGAACAACACGGCGTTGCGGCCGATCATGTAGACGCCGGCGGTCACCATGGTGGCGGCGTGGATGAGGGCCGACACCGGGGTCGGGCCTTCCATCGCGTCAGGCAGCCAGACATAGAGCGGAATCTGCGCCGACTTACCGGTCGCGCCGATGAACAGCAGCAGCGTAATCAGCGAGATGGTGCCGAAGGTCACTTCGACCGGCATCTCCTTCGCCGCCAGCGCGATGGTGGTGAAGTCGAGCGAGTTGAAGGTCACGACCAGCAGCAGCGCACCCAGGAGGAACGCGAAGTCGCCGATGCGGTTGACGACAAACGCCTTCTTGGCCGCGTCCGAGGCCGACTTCTTCTCGTAGTAGAAGCCGATCAGCAGGTACGAACACAGGCCGACGCCCTCCCAGCCGACGAACATCACCAGGACGTTCGAGCCGAGCACCAGCATCAGCATGAAGAAGCAGAACAGGTTCAGGTACGAGAAGAACCGGCCGAACGCTTCGTCCGTCTCCTCGTGCATGTAGGCGGTCGAGTAGATGTGAATCAGCGAGCCGATGCCGGTGATGACCAGGATCATCACGGCCGACAGCGCGTCGAGGCGCAGGGCCAGGTCCACCGAGAAGTCGCCGGCGGTGAACCAGGTAAACAGCGTCTGGTTAATCTGCCGCGATTCGGGCGGCATGGCCGCGAGCGACCACACCTGCATCACGGCAAGCAGGAACGACAGCACCATGACGGCCGAGGCGAGGCCGCCGGTCACCGCCTTGGGCAGCCGGCGCCCCATCGTCGCGTTGACGAGGAAACCGGCGAACGGAAGCAGGGGGATAAGGGCTAGCACCGGGTCACCATTTGAGCGACGTGAACGCTTCGGGGTTGAGCGATTCGCGGTGGCGGAACAAGCCAATCACGAGTGCCAGGCCCACGGCGGCTTCGGCGGCCGCCACCGTCATCACGAAGAACGTGATGATCTGGCCGTCGACCGTGCCGAACTGCCGGCCGAATGCGACAAACGCCAGGTTGACGGCGTTCAGCATGATTTCCACGGACAGCAGCAACGTGATCAGGTTCTTGCGCAGGAACACGCCGGCCGCGCCAATGGAGAACAACACACCCGACAGCACGAGATAGTGGCCAATACTCATGGTCACTCCTCTCTCTTCTTCGCGAGGACGACCGCCCCGACCATCGCCACGATGATCAGGATCGACGTCACTTCAAACGCGAACATGTAATCGGTGAACAACACGCGGCCCAGCTCGGCGACGCTCGATACGGCCGGATGCTCGTCCGCCACTCCCCCGCCCAGGCCCGCCGTGCGCGACAGCGCCCACCCGAGTTCCAGCGCCAGCAGAATGGCCAGCCCGCCGCCGATGCGCACCGCCATGGGGCGATAGAGCGGATGGGCGCGATCCCATTCCGCCGCGTCTTCACGCGGCACGTTCAGCAGCATGACGGTGAACAGGAACAGCACCATGATGGCGCCGGCGTAGATGATGATTTGCACGACGGCCACGAACGGCGCCTCGAGCAGCACGTACAGACCCGACAGCCCGAAGAACGAGGCAATCAGGGCCAGCACGCTGTAGACCGGGTTTTTCTGGGTAACGACCAGCAAGGCCCCGAGCACCGCCGCGCCGGCGAACATGTAAAAGAGCAACGCGTCAGAGCCCAAAGTAGAGCACCCCCGCGGCTGTGAGAAGCAGGTTGACCGTCGCCACTGGCAGCAGCACCTTCCATCCAAACGACATCAGTTGGTCGTACCGGAAGCGCGGGAGTGTCCACCGCAGCCACAGGTAGCAGAACAGGAGGAACGCCAGCTTGATCAGGAACCAGATCCAGCCATAGTCGGGGGGGATGAACGGGCCGTGCCAGCCACCGAGGAACAGGTTCACCGCGACCGCCGACACCGTGACCATGTTGATGTATTCCGCCATGAAGAACATGGCGAAGCGCATCGAGCTGTATTCGGTGTGGTACCCGGCCACCAGTTCCTGCTCGGCTTCAGGGAAGTCGAACGGCGCGCGGTTCGTTTCCGCAATGCCCGCGCACGCGAACACGAAGAACGCGATCGGCTGAATGAAGATGTACCACTTCGGGATGAAGCCGAACCAGTAGCCCTGCTGCAGGTCGACGATCTCGCGCAGCGACATCGAGCCGGAAAACATCACGACCGTCGCCAGCGACATGCCGTAGGCCAGCTCGTAGCTGATCATCTGCGCCGAGCTGCGCAGGCCGCCGAGCAGCGAGTACTTGGAGTTGCTCGCCCAGCCGGCCAGCACGATGCCGTAGACGCCCATCGAGGCGACGGCGAAGATCACCAGCACCGCGACGTTGACGTCGGATACCTGCATCGCCATCGGCTCGTCCAGCAATCCAAACAGCGTCGTCGGCGCGCCGAACGGCACGGGCGCAAAGGCCACATACGCCGTGGCGACCGAGATAATTGGCGCCAGCGTGAACAGGAACGCATCGGCCGCCTTGGGCCGCAATTCTTCCTTGAAGAACAGCTTCAGGATGTCGGCCACCGGCTGGAGCAGTCCGTAGGGGCCGACCCGCGTCGGACCGAGGCGCTGCTGCATGAACGCCGCGACCTTGCGTTCGGCGTAGACCATGACCGCCGCTGAAATCTGCAGGCCCCCAACGACCACGCCAACGATGCTGGCGTAGACGATGAACTCCGGCGACGTGACCCAAGTCAGGATGTCGGCCACGTTAGTGGGTCTCCACGGTCGTTTTCCCGCGATACGCGGCCGGCTTGGGCTGCGTGCCGGTCACATAGGCCTCGTATTCCGGCTTGAACAACTTGAGGGTCGTCAGCACCGGCGTCGCCGCCGCGTCACCGAAGGCGCACAGCGTCTTGCCGTTGATCTGGTTGGCGACGCTGCCGAGCAGGGCGATGTCCTTCTCGGTGGCCTGGCCGTTCATCATGCGATGCAGGATGCGATAGAGCCAGTCGGTGCCTTCGCGGCACGGCGTGCACTTGCCACACGACTCGTGGCGATAGAAATGCAGCAGGTTATCGGCGAGCCACACCATGTCGGTGGTGTCGTCGAGCGCGATGATTGCGGCCGAGCCGAGCAACGAGCCGGCGCGCTGCACATCGTCAAAGCTGGCCGGGATGTCGAGCTGATCCGGTAGCAGGATCGGCACCGAGGAACCACCGGGGATCACAGCCTTCAGCGTGTGTCCGTCGAGCGGTCCGCCGGCATAGTCGTAAATCAATTCCTTCAGCGTGACCTTCATCGGCGCCTCGAACACGCCGGGGCGCTTGACCGCGCCGCTCACGCAGAACATTTTCGGGCCGCCGTTCTTCTCGGGGCCGAGCGCCGCAAACCATTCCGCACCGCGCGTCATCACGAGCGGCACGTTGCACAGGGTCTCGACGTTGTTGACGGCGGTCGGGCAGCCCCACGCGCCTTCAATGGCCGGAAAGGGCGGCTTGAAGCGCGGTTGCGCGCGCTTGCCTTCCAGCGACTCGAGCAGTGCGGTTTCTTCACCGGCTTCATATGCGCCGGCGCCGCGGTGCAGGTAGACCTCGCAGTCGAAGCCCGACCCCAGGATGTTCTTGCCGACGAACCCGGCCTTGCGGGCATCGTCTATGGCCTTCTGCATCGCGGGGAACAGGTGGTAGAACTCGCCCCGGATGTAGATATAGGCAGCCTTCGAACCAATGGCGTAGCAGCCGATCAGGCAGCCTTCAACCAGCAGATGGGGATTGCGCTCCATCAGCAGGTGGTCCTTGAACGTGCCCGGCTCGCTCTCGTCGGCGTTGCAGACGATGAACTTGGGCTTGGGCGACTTCTTGTCGACGAACTGCCACTTGAGCCCGGTCGGGAAACCGGCGCCGCCGCGGCCGCGCAGGCCCGACTTCTTGACGTCTTCAATCACCGCGTCCGGCGTCATCGCCAGGGCCTTCTTCAGCCCTTCGTAGCCGGCCTGGTTCTTGACGTAGTGATCGAATTCCGCGCCACCCGGCGTGAACGCGAACTTCGTGAGCACGGCTTCGTAATCGGGCACGGCTTTCGGCTTCACCGGCGTCGTGGTCTTGCCCTTCCATTCGCTTTCGGGACGACCCTCGATCGCGAGATGGCAGCCGCTGAGTGCCTTCAGGCCCTCGGTCGTCATCTGGTCGACCAGGGCGCCGCACGCCTCTGGGGCGAGGTGCTCGTGCCAGTGGTCGTTGTTCACCATCACCACCGGGGCGCGATCGCAGGCACCGAGGCATTCCATCTGCTGGATGGTGAACATGCCGGTGGGATCGGTCTCGCCGGCCTTGATGCCCAGCTTGTGTTCGAGCGCTTCGACGACCCGCTCGGCGCCGGCCAGGGCGCACGACAACGTCGTGCAGACCTGCAGCACGTACTTGCCCACCGGATTGCGGTGGAACATCACGTAATAGGAAACGACATCCTCAACATCCGCGGTCGTGCAGCCAATCACCTCGGCCACGTGACGCGTCACGTTATTGCTGATGTAGCCCTGCTGCTCCTGCGCCAGATACAACGCGTGCAGCACCGCCGACTTGCGGTGCTCGGGCGCGTAGTGCGCGGCAAACTCCTCGAACGTCGCGCGCGTCTCGGCGCTGAACGTGAACTCCGGCCCCTCCGGCAGCGTGGCTCGCATCGAGCGATGCCAACCCTCCGTACCGTAGGGCATCGTGGGATGAAAGCTCATCGATCGACGTCTCCCATCACGACGTCGAGCGATCCGATCACGGCAATCACGTCCGCGATCATCCCGCCGACGACGAACTTGTGCAGGGCCTGGCAGGCGAACAATCCCGGCGCGCGCATGTGCACGCGCCACGGACGATTGGTGCCATCCGACACCACGTAACAGCCATGCTCGCCGCGCGGGCCTTCAACCGGCACGTAGGCGTCACCGGCCGGCACCTTGAAGCCCTGTGAGTAAATCAAGAAGTGCTGAATCAGCGCTTCCATCTCCGTGTAGACCTGGTCCTTGGGTGGCGGCACGACGCGCTTGTCGTCGCACGCCCACTCGCCGACGGGGGCAATGCGCTCCAGCGCCTGGTTGCAGATCTTGACGCTCTCGCGCATTTCCGCGACGCGGGTCAGGTAACGGTCGTAGACGTCGCCGTTCGAGGCGCCGATCACGTCGAAGTCGTAGGTGTCGTAATCGCAGTACGGGAAGGCGCGACGGACGTCGTAGTCGCCGCCGGCGGCGCGGGCAATCGGACCGTAGAGGCCCCACTTGCAGCAATCCTCGTAGCTGATCACGCCGACGCCGCGCGTGCGGTCCAT
>CAMBHC010000119.1 GCA_945866285.1 Candidatus Sulfopaludibacter sp. SbA3
ACGACGTGGCCGGGGCGCCAATCAATCGGGACCGTTAACAAGCTACAGCAGCCGTCGCTCCACACGTGGAGCACGACCTTGGTCAGCGGAGACAACGCGTCCGTTTTTCAGGGGGGATGATGCTGCCAGCTTACCACTCACCCATGGCGAATTGAGGCGCGCGTCGATACAATTTGCGCGTTCATGACATCGCTCGACGACCTCCGGCGGTTCGCTGTTACGCGCAGCCTGTTCCCGCCGACCACGCTCACGCGGGCGATCGAGGCGCTGGGATTCGTGCAGGCCGATCCCATCCGGGCGCCCGCTCGAGCGCAGGACCTGACACTGCGGCCGCGAGTGAAGGGCTATCGCGCCGGCGATCTCGAACGGCAGTACCCGCGCCTGCCGATCGAAGAAGACTTCTTCATTAACTCCGGGTTTGTCACCAGGCGCCTGCATGGTTTGATGCATCCGCGCAGCGGCCTGTCGCCGAACGCCGCCAACAAGCGGGCCGCCGCCCTGCTCGCCTTCGTCCGCGACCAGGGCGTCGTCCACCCTCGTGACGTCGACGCGCATTTCGCACACGGCCGCGTCACTAACTACTGGGGCGGATCGTCGAGTGCGACGACCCACATGCTGGAACTGATGCACTACAAGGGCCTGCTGCGCGTGGCCGGTCGCGACACCGGAATCCGGCTGTATTCCGCCCGCGAGACGGTGGACGGCGTCTCCGGCGCGGCGGCCCGGCGAGCCCGCCTTGATGCGCTGGTCGACATCGTCGTCAACAAGTACGCGCCACTACCGGCGACCAGCCTGTCGCACGTGATCGCACGATTGCGGTACGCCGTTCCGCACTGGCAGGCCGAGGTCAAGAGCGCGCACGCACGGGCGCGGCACCGGCTGTCGCACGCAGTGATCGGCGGCCACACGTGGTACTGGCCGACCGGCGAAGTGATCCCAGACGGCGACGCGTCGGACACCGTGCGGCTGCTCGCGCCGTTTGATCCCGTGGTGTGGGATCGCCGTCGGTTCGAATTGCTGTGGAATTGGGCCTACCGGTTCGAGGCCTACACGCCGGAACCGAAACGCAAGCTGGGCTACTACGCGTTGCCCTTGCTGTGGCGCGACCAGGTGATCGGGTGGGCCAACGTTTCAGCTCGCGACGGAAAGATGAACGCCACGTTCGGGTACGTGTCGGGCAAGCCGCCGCGAGAGCGCGCGTTCAAGCGAGAACTGGACGCGGAACTCGAGCGGTTCCGGACCTTTCTCGGTCAAAAGGGGACCCCCAAAGGGGACCTGGCCAATGTACGGGTGTCCCCAAGGGGCTGACTCGCAATCGACCTTTAAATCTGCGGCTGTTGAGCCTTGAACTGCATCCACCTCCTCGGCTGTTGAAATGGACTCGGCGGCCTAGTCTTCCTTCCACGGGTTGTTCGCAAAGACCGTCAGTTCCGTCCACAGCACGCGGCGCGGCATGTTCAGGCCCGCCATGATCGTTGCGGCGATGTCGGCGGCATACAGCTTGTTGGGATTGTTGCGGCCGGTCTTGCCCATCCAGTTGGTCTGCACTTCGGATGGGCAGATGCACACCACGCGAATGCCAAGCGGCCGCAGTTCGGCCTGCCAGCACTGGCTGATACCACGCACCGCCCACTTGCTGCCCGAGTAGGCCGTGCCGCCCTTGGCGCCCTTTGTGCCCGAGGTCGAGGCCAGGTTGACGATGTCGCCGCTGCCTTGCGCCTTCATCAACGGCGCCACACGGTTGGTCAGGTCAACCATGCCGAACACGTTGATGCCGAACAACTGGCGCATCTTGTTGATGTCGAGGTCGCCGATCTCGGCGTTGTAGCCCGTGCCGGCGTTGTTGATCAGCACGTCGACACCGCCCATCACGCTGACACATGTTTCGACCGTGCGCGCATTGTCGGTGTCAATTGAAACATCGGCCTTGATGCCGTGGGCGCCGGTGGCCTTCGCGACGGCGGCAATCTCCGCCTCGTTGCGGCCGGTGAAGACGACCTGGTGCCCGGCTTCGCGCGCCTGGGCGACGATGGCGGCGCCAATGCCCTGGCTGCCGCCGGTGATCAGAAAGCGTTGGGTCTGCATGGCTTCATTATGCGCATGTTTGGCGTATCCTCCAGACAGCCGTAGAGGCGGGTCTTCAGACCCGCCTGCCCAGGCTGACCTAAAGGTCCGCCTCTACGCACGAATAAGGACACACCATGCCCATCACACTCACCGTCAACGGCAAGGCCCACATGCTCGACGTCGAACCGGAGATGCCCCTGCTGTGGGCCCTTCGCGAAACCATTGGGCTGACCGGCACCAAGTTCGGCTGCGGGGTGGCCGCCTGCGGTGCGTGCACCGTCCACCTGGATGGCCGGCCGGTACGTTCGTGCGTGCTGCCCCTCTCTGCTGCCGGCGGCAAGAGCGTGACGACCATTGAGGGCCTGGCGCAGGAGGGCGGGCTCAGCACCGTCCAGCAAGCCTGGATCGCCCATCAAGTGCCGCAGTGCGGCTACTGCCAGTCGGGCATGATCATGGCGGTCGCCGCGTTGCTGGCGGAGACGCCGAAGCCGACTGACGCCGACATCGACGCCGGCCTCACCAATATTTGCCGCTGCGGCACGTTCGCGCGGGTGCGGGCCGCGATCCACGAGATTGCCAACAGCACCGCCGAAGAGAGCGCGTCATGAACAAGTGGTCACGACGTGCGTTCATCGGCGCCGGCACCGTCGCCGGTGGCGGCTTCCTGCTTGGCGTCGCGGGCTTCACGTTTGCCCCCAGCCGCCATTCCCTCGTCTCCGCAGATGCCGCGGCGAAGGGACAGCTCACCACCTGGATCACCATCACGCCCGACAACGTCGTCAACATCCTGATCCCGCACTGCGAGATGGGACAGGGCACGCCGACCGCGCTGGCGATGATGGCGGCCGAGGAACTGGAAGCCGACTGGTCGCTCGTCCGCGCGCAGGAAGCGCCGGCCCAGGACGAGTACGCCAATGGCTACATCATCCGCGCGATGGGTGGCGGCTACGTGCCGGCCATGCTGGGGCGCGGCGTGGACTACGGCGCCTACAAGGCCATGGCGTGGTTCGGCCTCATGGTGACGGGCGGTTCCACCGCGGTGCGCGGTACCGGCGAATGGGGCATGCGCGTGGCCGGCGCGGCCGCGAAGGAAATGCTGGTGGCCGCCGCGGCCAAGCAGTGGAACGTGCCGGCGTCCGAGTGCGTGGCCAAGGGATCGCGCGTCGCTCATGCGGCCTCGGGCAAGAGCGCAAGCTACGGTGAACTCGCCCGCGCTGCGGCGACGCAATCGGTTCCCACCAGTCCCACGCTGAAGAACCCCGACAGCTTCACCATTCGCCGTACCTCGACGAAGCGGCTCGACATTCCGTCCAAGGTGGATGGCAGCGCGATGTATGCCATCGACTTCACCACGCCGGGCATGCTCTACGCCGCCCTGGCGATCGCGCCGGTGCAGGGCGGCAAGCTGGTGTCAGTGGACACCACGCCGGCGGACGCCATGCCGGGCGTCAAGAAGGTCGTGAAGCTGGACGAGGCGGTCGCGGTGGTCGCCGACAGCTTCTGGCGCGCGCGTCGCGCGCTGGCGGCGCTCAAGCCCGAGTTCAGCGATGCCGGGCACGGCGCGGTCTCGACCGCTTCGATCTTCGCGGCGTTCGATCAGGCACTCGGCCCCGCACCCGCGTTGCCAAAGGCCGCAGCGAAGACCCTCACCGCCGATTACCGCGCGCCGTTCCTGGCCCACGCCACGATGGAGCCCATGGTCTGCACCGCGAAGGTCGACGGCGATCAGGCGGACGTGTGGGCCGGCGTGCAGGATCCCCTGAACGCACGCAGTGTCGCCGCCAAGGCGCTCGACCTCAACGTCGACAACGTCCGCCTGACCAACTTCATGCTGGGCGGCGGCTTCGGCCGGCGCCTGCCGTTCACCTTCGACTACGTCGATCTCGGCGTGCGTGTCGCCCAGGCGATGTCGCCGACACCGGTCAAGACGATCTGGACACGCGAGAACGACATCCAGCACGACTACTACCGCGGTGCGGCGATGTCGCGCCACGCCGGCGCACTCGATGCCAACGGCACGCCTCTCGCCGCGCACTCCAACTACACCGGCGGCGGCAACAGCGAAGCGGTGTTCATGCCGTATCAGATTGCCGAGATGGCAGCCGAGGAGAAGAAGGCGGCCCACCCCATCCGGGAAGGCCAGTGGCGATCGGTGCTCAACTCGCAGCACGGCTTCTTCAAAGAATCGTTCATCGATGAGATGGCGCACGCCGCCGGTAAGGATCCATTCGAGTTTCGTCGCAGCCTGCTCGGCGAACAACCGCGCTTCAAGGCCGCGCTCGAGAAAGCGGCGGCGATGTCGGGCTGGGGCACGCCGCTGCCGCCCGGTGAGGGACGCGGCATTGCCGTGTGCGACAGCTTCGGCACCATCTGCGCGGAAGTCGTGCACGTGGCGGTCTCGCCCGAGGGGCAACTGAAGGTGGTGCACGTTTACGCCGCCATCGATTGCGGCGACGTGGTCCATCTCGATGGCGCGACGGCGCAGGCCGAAGGCGGGATCATCTTCGCGCTCTCAGCCGCGCTGCTGAGCGAGATCACCATCGACCAGGGCCGCGTCGTCCAGACCAACTTCCGCGACTACCCGATGATCCACATCGCCGACGCGCCGAAGATCACCACCGCGTTCATTCGCTCCGAGGCGCCGCTCGGCGGCATGGGCGAACCCCCGGTGCCGCCGCTGGCGCCGGCGCTCTGCAATGCAATCTTCGCCGCGACCGGGGTCCGCGTCCGCGAGCTGCCGATCAAGAAGACGCCGCTCAAGAGAGCATAAGGCGGCCAGCTATGATGAATGGCTGTGACTCGCACCCTCGGCATCGACTTCGGCACCACCAATAGCGCGATCGCCGTCACCGATGAAGCGGGCCATCCTCGGCTGGCCCGCTTCGCCACCCCGGGTGGCACCACCGACACGTTTCGATCGATCCTCTACTTCGAGCCCTGGGCCACGCGTGGCGCCTTGGGCGCTGACGGCATCGTCGCCGGCCCCGAGGCCATTCGACGGTACCGCGCCGCCTCGCCCAAGGGCCGCTTCATCCAGTCGCTCAAGACCTACCTGGGCGACGGCAGTTTCACCGGCACGTTGATCGGCGGCAAGCACCGCTCGATCGAAGAGTTGATCGGGTTGATCCTGCAGCGGTTGCTGGCCGCGGGTGCCGAGGCGCTCGGCCCGCTGCCGTCACGAGCGGTGGTCGGACGGCCGGTGCACTTCACCGCCGCCCGCAGCGGCAAAGACGATGAGCGGGCGGTCGGACGATTGCGCCGGGCCTTTGCCATCGCCGGCATCACCGATGTGGTGTTCGAGTACGAACCCGTCGCCGCCGCCTACGCTTATCGTCAACGGCTGGAGAAGCCGGCTACCGTGCTGATCGGCGACTTCGGGGGCGGCACCAGTGACTTCTCGATCCTGTCGCTGCCGCCCGCGACGAGCGGCGCCGACGGCATCACCATCCTCGGCAGCGATGGCCTGGCCATCGGCGGCGATCGATTCGACCAGTTGATCGTCCGGCACGCGGTGGCGCCGCAACTGGGCAAGGGCTCGGAGTACGTGTCGCCGCCAGACAAGGTCCTGCCAACGCCGGAATGGGTCTACGCGAAACTCGAACGCTGGCACCACCTGTCGTTCCTCAAGTCGCCCGCGACCATCGCGATGCTCGAGCGAGTGCAACACACGTCCACCGCGCCGGCGGCGATCGCGGCGTTGCTGCACCTGGTTGACGAGGACCTCGGCTACGAATTGCACGAACAGGTCAACGCGACCAAGTCAACACTGTCGGCCGAACTGGCGGCCGCGTTTCACTTCGAGTTGTCCCCTGTGTCGATCACCTGGGAGGCCACGCGCGACGAGTTCGACACGTTCCTGGCTGACGACCTCGCCGAGATCGAGGCGTGCGTGAGCGGGCTACTCTCGCGTGCCGCAGTCGACAGCGCGGCCATTGATACCGTCTTCCTCACCGGTGGCTCGTCGTACGTGCCAGCGGTCCGCCGCATCTTCGAAAGGCGTTTTGTGAACGCCACGATTACGGGTGGCGAGGAACTGACCTCTGTGGCGACCGGACTCGCGTTGAAGGCGGCGGAGCAGTTGTTGTAGTCTGATAACAGAATCAGATTGATTCCATGATTTTTCGTTACAAAGGCTTACAAGCATGAGCAGACCGCGCCCGGCGTCGTTCCCTGCCCTGACGAGGCGACGATTCCTCGAACAACTTGGGGCTGTGGGTGGGACGTCCCTGGTGATGAGCGCCATGTCGTCGTGGGACCTGATGGCGGGTTCGGCCGGGCAGCGGCCGGAACTGAGCGGCAAGCCGGCGAAGGCCAAGGTGCTGATCCTGGGCGGCGGTCTCTCGGGGCTGGTCTGCGGCTATGAACTCGGCAAGCTCGGCTACGACTACCAGGTGCTCGAGGCGCGCGACCGCGTCGGCGGACTGCAGTGGTCAGTGCGGCGAGGGTCGGAACACACGGAGCCCGGCGGCGATCGCCAGGTCTGCACGTTCGACGAGGGGCAATACGTCAACGTCGGCCCGTGGCGCATTCCGCACTCGCACCACGGCATCCTGAACTACTGCAAGGAACTGGGCGTGCCGTTGCAGGTGTTCCTGAACGAATCAGACGAGTCATTCTTCTATTACGAAGGCACCGCCGCCGGCGCGCTCGCGAACAAGAAGATCCGCATGCGCCAGGTCAAGGCCGACCTTGCCGGCCAGGTCAACGAACTGCTGATCAAGGCGATCGATCAGCAGAAGCTCGACACGCCGCTCACTGCGGACGATCAGAAGCGCCTCACCAACTACTTGATCGGCCAGGGCTACCTGGATTCCACGACGCGCACCTACAAGGCGTTCGCCAATCGCGGCGAAGGCGACCCCCATCAACTGGCCGCGCTGCTGCAGGCCGGCTTCGGCAATCGCCTGCGTTCGGTCCCGGCGATCGAAGGCACGACCGCCGCGCCGATGTTCCAGCCGATCGGCGGCATGGACCAGATCTCGAAGGGCTTCCAGCGCGCGATGGGACCCAAGCGGATCACGTTCAACGCCGAGATCCAGTCGGTGCACCAGGGCGACACCGGCGTCAAGGTCACGTACCTCAACACCAAGACCGGCAAGAAGGTCGAAACCTCCGCCGACTACGTGGTCGTCGCCATGCCCCTCAACCTCGTCGTCACTCTCGACATCAACGTCTCGAGCGAGTTGATGGAGGCCATGAAGGGCGTGAACTACAGCAACAGCGCCAAGGTCGGCCTGGCGATGAAGCGCCGGTTCTGGGAAGAAGACGAGGGCATCTTCGGCGGTCACTTGTACTCGAACCTGCCCATCGGCGAGTTCTCATATCCGTCGTACGACTACTTCACCAAGAAGGGCGTGCTGCTCGGGCTGTACGCGAACGGTCCGGTCGGCACCCTGCTCGATCAGCCGATCGCCGCGCGCATCGAGCACGTGCTGACGCATGCGAGCAAGGTGCATCCGCAGATCCGCACCGAATTCGAGAGCGCGTACGCGGTGTGGTGGCGGAAGGTCAAGTACAACATGGGCGGCTACGCCAGCGGCCGCAACG
>CAMBHC010000120.1 GCA_945866285.1 Candidatus Sulfopaludibacter sp. SbA3
CGCACCACGCGGGGGTCAACCGGCACCGGCACCAGCATGTCGTCGGCCACGCGCTGTTCGAACTCGAACGGGTTGATCCGGACAAACGCCATGGTGAACGGCGTCTCGAGGGTGTCGGTGCCGGCAAACAGCCGCAGCTGGCCTTTCTCTTCCTTCGGTGCCGGCTCGAACCGCAGCGTGCCATCGCCGATCAGCACCAGCGCGGTCACGCCTTCAGGCGTCTCGGAAACGAAGACCTCGCCTTGCGGCAAGCGCAGCGTGAAATCGACGGCGGTCAACACCAGGTTATGCGCCGCGTACTGTTTATCCGTCTGCAGTGACAGCCGGTGCAATCCCTCGATCGAGGCCAGCCGGTCTTCACTCTGGATGCGCCACGGCTGCCGCCCAAGCGCGTCGCCCCGCGCCCGGCGAATGTCGAGCCGCCAGGTGGCGATGCGGCCGCGGTTGCCGGTTTCCTGGAACACCTCGAGCACCAACCGATAGCCGTCGCCCGGCAGCGTGCCCTGCAACGCCGATCGATCACGCTCTTTGACGACGACGCGGGTGATGCCCTGGGGGACCATGGCATCGAAGAACTCAAGCGCCTGGTCGCGATCCGCGACGGGCGACAACAGATCCAACCAGCGGTTGCGATCCATGGTCGAGATGGCGGTTTCCACCGCCTGCATGAAGGCCTGGAAAGACAGTTCTTCAGCGTCTTGTGCCCGGGCAGGCACTTGTCCCGCAAAGGCGGGGGACGCACAGAAGACGATCGAGACAAGAAGGAAGCGAGCAAGCATAGCCGTCGTGCCAGAAGGGCGGCACTCCAGTACCGCCAAGTCGCCTCCTAGCCTACAGGAACCGTAAGACGACTTAACACCAGCACCGTGAGGTCGTCGGCCAGCCGCTGATCCCGGCGATGGCGCTCGACGGCGTCGAACACGGCGCGTCCCAAGTCACCCGCCGCCGACTGCTGGTAGGCGCCCGCATACAAGGCCAACGTGCGCTCGAGCCCGGCCTCGTCGAACGGCGTGCCATCCGGGCTTTCCGCTTCGGTCAGGCCGTCGCTGTACATCAGCAGCGCATCGCCGGGGTTGAGCTGCACTTCACCGGCCTCGTACTCGCTGGCCTCGAACATCCCGAGCGCAATACCACCGCACATCAACCGTTCAATGGTTCCATCTTGCCGGCGGAGCAGCGGAGGTGTCTGGCCGGCGTTGACGAACTCGAGCCGGCCGGTCGACGGGGTGTAGGACGCGAGGAACAGCGTGATGAAACGAGAGGCCGGCGCGTGCCGGCAGACCTGAAGATTGAGGCGCCTGACGAGCGCGGGTAGCGGCAAACCTTCATCAACGAGCGTGCGGAGAATCGCCAGCAGCAGCGCCATGAGCAGCGCGGCGGGGCTGGCCTTGCCGGCCACGTCACCGAGCGCCACCAGCACCGTGCCGTCGGGTTGCGGGAGGATGTCGTAGAAATCGCCGCCCACCGTGTTGGCCGGCTTGGTCAGGCCGAATGCTTCAACGCCAGGACCTGACCAGGTGCCATCGGGCAACATCGCCTGCTGGATCTCACGCGCCACTTCCAGGTCGCGCTTCAGCGACAGGCGGTCGGCGACTTCCAGCAGCACCAGCAGGTTCATCAGCAGGAAGCCGGCGAGCAGCCACAGCGTGCCATCGGCGAACTGTGGCCCCGGCACGCGGATGTGAACGAAGAACAGCGCGATTGGCACCGGCACGCTGATCAAGCCAAATCCGCGGAACAACTGGACCAGGCCGATCACCGAGAAGGCGAGCGACACGCCGTACATCAACCGGCGCGCCGGCGACAGGCGCATGGTGAAGGCCAGGAAGAACCCTTGCGCATACTTCACCGCCTTCTGGTACCACGGCAGCCCTTCGAGCTCCGCCGTGTTGATGCCCTTGGCGAAGAAGCGATACGCCTCCGGCGTCTCGCGCGTAAACAGCTTCCCCAACTCGTCAGAGGTGAGGTCGTGGGTGTAACGCTTTAAGAAGGCCTTCGGCATCAGCTCTAGACTCGGACGTTAGTTGATCACTCCGAGTTCCCTGCCAACCTGGGCAAACATGTCCAGAGCGTATTGCAAGTCTGCCTTGGTGTGGGTCGCGGCGACGATGGTGCGCAAGCGGGCCTTGTCGCGCGCTACGGTCGGGAAGCCAATGCTCTGGGCAAAGACGCCCTGTGCAAACAGCGCGTCCGACATCTTCGCGGCGGTCGCGGCCTGGCCGACCATCACCGGCGTGATGGGGCTTTCGCTCAGGCCGGTGTTGAACCCGAGCGACGCGAGGCCGGCCTTGAAGAAGCGCGTGTTGTCCCACAGCCGATCGATCCACTCCGGCTCGCTTTCGAGCACGTCGAGCGCAGCGATGCAGGCGGCGGTCACGGCCGGTGGATGCGAGGTGGAGAACAGGAACGGCCGCGCGCGGTGATACAGGAAGTCGATCAGGGCGCCGCTACCGGCGACATAGCCGCCAAGCACACCGACCGCCTTCGACAACGTGCCCACCTGGATGTCAACGCGGCCGTGGCACTTGAAGTGGTCCACCGTGCCGCTGCCGTTCGTCCCGAACACCCCGCTCGCATGCGCATCGTCCACCATCATGATCGCGCCGTATTCTTCGGCGATGGTGCACAGCTCGGGAAGCGGGCCGAGGTCGCCTTCCATGGAGAAGACCCCGTCGGTGATCAGGATCTTGCGCTGCGACGTGGGCAGGTCCTTCAGGATCTTGCGGGCGGCGTCCACGTCCTTGTGCGGAAACACCTTGATGGCGGCGCGGCTCAGGCGGCAGCCGTCGATGATGCTGGCGTGATTGAGCTCATCCGAGATGACGACATCGTCTTTCGACAGCACCGCCGACACGGTTCCGGCGTTAGCCGCGAAGCCGCTCTGGAAGACGACCACCGATTCGACGTGCTTGAACGCGGCGAGCCGGCGCTCCAACTCCATGTGCATTTCCATGGTGCCCGAGATGGTGCGGACGGCGCCCGAGCCGACGCCGTACTTCGCGACCGCATCAAGCGCGGCCTGTTTCAGCCGGGGGTGCGTGGCGAGGCCCAGGTAGTTGTTGGAGGAGAGGTTGACGACCGACTTGTGGTCGAAGGTGCAGTGAGCGGCGGCCTCGCCTTCGAGGACGCGGAGCTTGCGGTAGAGCCCCTGTTCCTTCAGTGAGGTCAGTTCAGCATTGAGAAATGAGAGCGGATCAACACGCATAGGCCCTAGCGTATCGCGTAGAGCGCGTCCCTGTCTGCGAAGGTTTGCATCAACTTTGCGCCGTGTGATTCGAGCCAGGTTCGCACGGCCGTCGCATGTCCTCGGTTGGCAAACGCGCCGGGATGCAGCACGACATGGGTGCTGCCCGAGTCGAGCAGCGACTGCCACGACGCGGCGGGGTTGACCGTGACGTCCTTCAGGCGCGCAACCCGGGCACTGTAGCCAGGGGGAAAGCTGCCGCTGTAGCCGTTGGTGATCGGCTTCCAATGGGCAGCCGAGTAATACACGTAGCGAATTTCCCAGGCGGCGTCGCCGAATGGGAACTCGGTAATCGCCGACCCGGCCGGGAGTGCGGCCACCGCGGCATACACCGGCGGTGCTTGTGCCATGGGATACACCCGCGCCGGCGGCGTGGCTTCGTTCTGCGCCCAGGTCCCGTTCATCGGCAGGGGAACGGCCGCGCCCTCGATCAGGGCCAGCAACGCGATGATGGCTAGTGCGGCCGGGACTAAAGTCCCGGCCCTCCGTACGATTGCCGCGACGCCGTAGCCCGCCATCACGGCCAGGAACAGCCCTGCGATCATCGCGTAGCGCGCGGGCACCCGCACGCCGTTGAAGCCAGGGATGTACTCGTAGAGCAAACCGTACAACCCGAAGCCCGACACCGACGCGTCGCCGGCCTTCGGCAGGGGCCCCAGCGAGAGCCACATCACCAGCACCGTGGCGACGGCAAAGAACGACAGCGGTGAGCGCGCCACCTTCATCGCGGTCAGGCGCGTGCGGGGCGAGACGACCAGCAGTACGGCGGCGGCGGCCGCGAACTGCCAGAGCAACCGCTGTGGTGTGCGTGCGCGGATGGACACGCCCAGGATGTCGAGGTTGAAGCCGCCAAAGATCACCGCGCTCACCACTGCGATGAACTGGGTGCCGACGACGAGCGCGAGCAGCGCGATCAGGGAGCGTTTCCACACCGGCTGCGTGGGGGTCAGACCCCTCGGCAATTCTTGCTCGGGGTCAGTCCCCCACACCAGTGCTGCAAGGGCCACGCTCGCCAGCAGCCATGGCACGAATCCGAGGAACGTCTCGCCTTCGCCGTGCGGGTAGTAGCGCAGCGCCTTGCCGAACAGCCACAGGCTCTCGGACGCAGTCACATACGACCAGACATTCGCTGAATACTGCACGACCTCACCGAACGGCCGTTCGAACCCGAACTGTTGCTGCGCTTGCGTGTAAGGAATCAAGAAGGGAAGTGTCAAGAGCAGGGTGCCAACAGCCGCGGCCATCAGGCCAACCCAGGTGCGAAAGCTACCAAGGGTGCCAAGGGCCCACATGCGGTGCAGAGCGAAGAGCGGTGCGAACGGCGCGAAATACAGCAAGTAGTAGCCGCACGACCAGTTTTGCATCACGAGGGCGGCCGTGCCGCCGACCAATGCCTTGTAGGAATTCGTCGTGACGAAGCGATTCAGCCCCCACAGCGCAAACGGCATCCACTGCGAGCTCATCACCTGCACGTGTGGCACCGAGGCAATGCGGTACGGAAGAAAGCCATAAATCAGTCCGGCCACGAACGCGGCGCGGCGATCGCCGGTCAGGTCGTACACCAGCAGGTACGTGCCGTACGCGGCGAGCACGAACGTCGAGATGAACAGCAGGTTGTAGCAAAGGATGATGTTGTCGGTGAGCCAGTAGATCGGAAGAATCTGCAGCACCTGTCCGAACAGGTGCTCCGATAGTGCCAGCGAGAGCGGTGCCGGATGAAAAATGTTGGCGTCCCAGAACTGCGCCCAGCTCATGCCGCCGGTCAGCAGTTGGGGCAGGTGCTCGGCGCCCCACGACAGGATCCACATATTGAGCAGCGAGTCGCCCAGGTCGCCGGGTACGTCGCGACCCAAACCGGCCGCCAGCGGCCAGGTCAGGAACAGTGAAATTACGGAATACGTAAGAAACGCGAAAAGGGAAGCAGGTCCACTTTTCATGCTTCGGTTTCAGCCAGCACCAGCTCCTCGAATAGCACTTGGAGGATCGCCGCCGTCGGCACGGCGAGCAGCGCGCCGGGCAGACCGAGCAGCGAGCTGCCGATGATCAACGCGATGATCACCGTGATGGCACTCAGGCCGACTTGCTGGCTCATCACTTTCGGGACGAGGAAGTTGTTCTCGACAATCTGGATGACCCAGCAGAACCCGGCCGCGGCCAGTCCCAGGCCTGGCGACACGGTAAACGCGACGGCGATTGTGGGAACAGCCGCCAGCAGCGGCCCGACCATCGGAATCATCTCGCCGATGCCCGCGATGACCGCCAGCACGAAGAAGTACGGCACGCCCAGAATGGCCAACCCGATCGCCGACGTGGTGCCGATGATGAAGCCGAGCAGGATTTGACCACCGAGCCAGGCACTGATCTTCACCGCCACCAGGCCGCCGACCTTGGCGACGCGCGGCCGCTGTGCCTCCGGAAACAGCCTGACAAACAGGTCGAACAGGCGCTCGGAATCCACCAGGAAGTAGAAGGTGAGCAGCAGAATGGTCACCACGCCGAACAGGCCGCCGACAATGCCCCAGAGCGCCCCCAGCACCGTGCCGACGGCGTCAGCGCTGCCTGAGACCGGCGCGCGCTTCAAGAGCTCCACCAGCGAGGTCTCCCCGGTCATGACGCCCCATGCCGTCAGCGTCTGCTGCAGCTGCTCGAGCCGCGATGGCAGATCGAGCCACAGCTGTCGGCCCTGTGCCACGAGGGGTGGGACAACGGCCGCCGCCAGTGCCACCAGCAGGCCGACCACCGTCCCGTAGATGGCCAGAATGGCCGCCGCGCGGGGAATGCGCCGCTTGCCGGCGAGCAGGATTCGCTTGCGCTCGATCAGCCGCACCAACGGCGCGAGTCCGATGGCGAACAACGCGCTGACGTACATCACCAGGAGATCCGAGCGGACTTGGTACAGCACCCACAGCATCACGGCGGTGAACGCCGTGAACACCACGCCGTAGCGGATCAGCGCGCGCGAATCGCTAGACGCCAAGGAACTCTCTGGTAAACGCATCCACATCGTCGTAGATGGTGCCGAGTTCTTCCGGCGACGCCAGGAAAACGATCCGGAAGAAGCCGTCTTCGAGTGCGGTTCCGAAGCCCGAGCCGTAGACGCAGAGAATGCCCTTCGCGCGCAGCAATCCCAGCACGAAGTCGACGTCGGTCTTGCCCTTCGGCAACTCGACCTTCGGCATGGCGTAGAAGGCGCCCCGCGGCGCCACGCACGACACCCCGGGAATGGCGTTCATGCGCACGGTGGTCAGCTCGGCGCGTTCGCGCAGCGCCTGGCGGAACGAGATCTGATGCGACCGGTCGCCCGTCAGTGCGGCGGTGACGGCGTACTGCATGGGACCGGGGCTGCACAGGCGGCCGTCGGCGAGCTTCTTGATTGCCGCCAGTGCCGGATCCAGCCGCGGCGACGAACCCACCGCCATCCAGCCGGCGCGCCAACCCGGCGCGAGGTACGCCTTTGACAGGCTCGAGTACGAAATGATTGCGGCGTCAGGAGCGAGCACGGCCATCGGCGGCACCGCGCCGTCGTAGGCGATATCGCCGTAGACTTCGTCCGCGAGAATGACGAGACCGTGTTCTTCGGCGAGCGCGATTAGCGCGCGGCGCATCGCTTCCGGATAGATCGCCCCGGTCGGATTATTCGGATCGATCACGACCAGCGCGCGCGTCCTGGGATTGATCAGGCTGCGGAGGTGATCGAGATCCGGCTGCCAGTCACGCGTGTGATCGAGACGGTAGTAGCACGGCAGCGCGCCGATTTTCGCGAGCACCGCGGTGTAGAGCGGATACGTGGGCATCGGCACCAGCACCTCGTCGCCCTCATCCACCAGCGCGGTACGCGCCAACTCGATGCCTTCAGACGTTCCCGAGGTGATCAAAATGCGATCGGCCGAAATATTCACTCCGCGCGCCGCGAAATCGGCCGCGGCCGCCTCGCGCGCCGACGCGATGCCGGGTGATGGCGCGTAGCCGTTGTGCCCGTCGCGCATCGCCCTGGCGACGGCCTCGATCAGGTGAGGCGGCGTGAGAAAGCCGAACTGGTTCGGGTCGCCGATGTTGAGATACCGGACCGCCATGCCGGTCTGCTCGACCTTCTTGGCCTCGGCCACGATGTTGCGGATGGCGTAGGTAAAGCGGTCGACGCGCTTGGCGGTCCTGATGGCGACTTCGCTGACTGGCAT
>CAMBHC010000121.1 GCA_945866285.1 Candidatus Sulfopaludibacter sp. SbA3
ATGCCACCGCGGTTGGCCATGTCATCCCACGCGATAGTGCCCGCGAGCACCGAGGTGCGCTCCATCATCGGGCCACCGACCATGCCACCCATGGAGATCTCTTCAACGCGGCGCATCTTGTCGGGACGCACAATGGTCAGCGTCATCACACCTTCCATGTCGCGACCGCCCATCGAGCGGCGGAACGGTCCCTCGGCAATCAGCCCCTTCAGCGCGGCCACCTTGTCGGCACCACCGAGCGCCTTCTTCGCCTCGGCCAGCACGCCGGCCACGCGGTCTTGCGCCGCGAGCGGAAGGATCGAGACGCCGTCGATGTGAACGAATGCCGCCGCCATGATCAAGGCCGCGGTCGATATCAATCTGCGCATGTTGGCTCCTGTAATCCGTCCCACCTTGGAACGCCTTCCGATTGATATTACGAGGAACGCGAACAGTCAGACGTTAAGGCTGGGCAAAGGGATTGTTAAGGATGTTAAATGCTTGATTTGGCAGGATTTATCGCATTTTCTGCGTGCTAGACTTTGCCCATGGTGCTCGGAACCAGCAAAGCAAAGGGCCTGTCATTCCAGCCGCGACGCGTCTCGGCGGTGACCGTGCTCGTGGGGCTCGTCATGCTGCTCGTGCCGGCCCTCGCTTACATGCAATACCAGTGGCTTGGCCAGCTGAGCACGGCCGAGCGCGAGCGCATGCAGCGCACGCTGCGGACCGCAGCCGCGCAATTTGCGACGGAGTTTGACACCGAGCTGTCGCGCGCGCTCGTCAGCCTGCAGGTCGATGGCGCCACGATTCGCGAAGAGAACTGGACCAGCTACGCGCAGCGCTACTCGGCCTGGACCGCCAACGCCACCGAACCTCGCCTTGTCCGCGAGGTCCTGCTGGTCGATACCCTGCCGGGTACCGATCTGCCGGCCATCGGCTCGTCGGATTCGGTGCCGGTGGAACAGCTTCGGTTGCGACGATGGAACGCGCAGGCGCTGACCTTCGAACCTGCTGATTGGACCGCCGACCTCACCACGATTCGCGAGGCGCTCGCCACGCACTTCATGGGCTTCCAGATGGACCGGTCGCGGTCGGGCGGCAACGGTTCACCCAACGAGCGCGTGCGCCGCGAAGGCACGATTTCACTCTCGCTCGGCGACGACAACACGCTGATCTCACCGGTCAGCCTCTTCGAGTTACCCGACGGTCGTCGTGGTCCGCCGAAGATCACCGTTCTCGGCTTCACCGTCGTCCGTCTCGATCCCGCCGTCGTCCGCGACACGTTGCTCGCCTCGCTCGCTGCCCGCCACTTCCATGGCGATGACGACGAGGTGGACTACCGCATTGCCGTGGTTCACAAGGACGATGAGAAGAACGTGGTGTGGGAATCGGAGCCCGGCGTAGCCACGTTGATTTCCGGGTCACCTGACGTGTCGCAGAACTTCATGGGGCCACGACCGGATCAAATGTTTGTCTTCGCACGTGGCGGGTCAGGCGCCGTCCCCCCTCCTCCGCCAGCGCCCGCGCCGACCGTACATGTCGAGGTCGGGACTTCTGGTACTGGAGCCGCGCTTATCGAGAAGTCGCGGACCGAGAATTTCGTGGTGTCGATGGTCGAACGCGAAACGCGCGGCGATCGTGGCAACCGGGTCATCACTCGCGGAGGGTTTGGGCCCTTCGATGGCCGCTGGGTGCTGATGGCCAAGCATCGCGCTGGCTCGCTCGAGGCCGCCGTGGCCGCCGTGCGCCAGCGCAACTTACTGGTCAGCTCCAGCGTGTTGCTGCTGCTGACCATGGCCATCGGGTTGATCGTCGTGTCGGCCCGGCGCGCGCAGGAACTGGCGCGCCAGCAGATGGAGTTTGTGGCCGCCGTGTCGCATGAACTGCGGACGCCGGTGTCGGTGATCGGCGCGGCGGCCGGCAACCTCGCCGACGGCGTCGTCGACGACCCGGCACGCGTTCGAAAGTACGGCGAGACCATCCAGGGCGAAGCTCGCCGGCTGGCGGAAACGGTTGAGCGGGTGTTGCAGTTGGCCGGCATTGCCGCCGGGCGCGCCGCCGCGGCGCTGGTAGCCGTACAGCCGGCTGACCTGGTCCACGCTTCCGTGGGCGCGTGTCGGACCGAGATTGAAAAAGCCGGCGTCGACGTCGAGATCGAGATCGCGCAGAACCTGCCACCGGTGCTCGGCGACGTGACGGCGCTGCGCTCGGCCTTGCAAAACTTGATCAGTAACGGCGTGAAATACGGCGGCGACGCCCGCTGGTTGCGCGTGAGCGCGTCTCAGGGATCGGGGATCAGGGCTCAGGGGTCAGGGACCGTCGTCTTCACCGTCGAAGACCATGGCCTGGGCATTGATGCCGACGACCGGAAGCACATCTTCGAGCCGTTCTATCGTGGCCGCGCGGCGGTCTCGGAGCAGATCCAGGGCAGCGGCCTCGGGTTGAACCTGGTCGCGCGCATTGCCGAAGCGCATGGCGGTCGCGTCACGGTGACCAGCGAGCTTGGCAGGGGCAGCGTGTTCACGATCTCGCTGCCGGCGGTGACCGACCGCGACGCCGCCGAATCGCAGACGTCGTTTATCGACGCAGGGGCGGGTCTTCAGACCCGCCCGACTATTCGGTCCTGAGCCTTGTCAGACAAACGCCTCCTCCTGGTTGAAGACGAGCCCGGGCTGCAGCTCGCGCTGAGCGATCGGCTGTCGGCTGAGGGCTACACGGTTGAAACCGCGGGTGACGGCAATGTCGCGGTGACACGGGCCACCGGCGAACCGTGGGACATCATCATTCTCGACGTGATGCTGCCGGGTCGCGACGGCTTCGACGTGGCCAAGACCATTCGGCAACAAGGTATTCAAACCCCGATCCTGATGCTGACCGCGCGCACGCAGGTGTTCGATCGCGTGGTCGGCCTCAAGCTGGGCGCCGACGACTACCTGACCAAGCCGTTCGAGACCATCGAGCTGCTCGCGCGGCTCGAGGCGCTGTTGCGCCGTGCCCCCAGTAGCTCACCGGGACTGTCGCTCGAACGCTACAGCTTTGGCGACATCACGGTGGATGTCCGCAAGGCCGAGGTCATGAGCAAGGGGCGATTGCTGGATCTGTCGGCGAAAGAATTCCAGTTGCTCAAGTACTTCATCGAGCATCGTGGCGCGACGATCTCACGCGACGAGCTGCTCCAAGAAGTGTGGGGCTACAGCGCCATGCCGTCGACGCGCACCGTGGACGTCCATGTCGCGTGGTTGCGGCAGAAGCTCGAACCCAACCCCCGCCTACCGCAGTTCATCCTCACGGTGCACGGCCTGGGTTACAAGTTCGCCGGTTAGGTCTCGCTGCGGTTGATCCACTTCGGCGCGTAGGGCAGGTCGATCGTCGTCAACGCATCCAGCAACCGTTCCGGGTTGTCGTCCACAACGATGGCGGCGCGGTGCACCGGCTTGATGAAACCATCCGACACGGCCTGATCGATGAACACCGCCAGCGGCGTGTAGAAGCCGGCCACGTTCAGCAGCCCGCAGGCCTTGCGATGCAGGCCCAGTTGCGTCCAGGTAATCGCCTCGAAAAATTCCTCAAACGTCCCGACGCCGCCCGGCATGGCGATGAAGGCGTCTGACAGCTCAGCCATCATCGCCTTGCGGGTGTGCATGGAATCGACTACCCGCAGGTCGGTGACACCGTGATGCGCGACCTCACGGTCCGCCAGCGACTTCGGAATGACGCCGATCACTTCCCCACCAGCCGCCAGCGCGGCGTCGGCGATTACGCCCATCAGGCCGACGTTACCGCCGCCGTAGACGAGGCCGATACCTCGCTTGGCCAACAGGGTGCCCAGGGTCACGGCCGCCTCAGCATAAGCCGGGTTGGCGCCGTGGCTGGAGCCGCAGAATACACAGAGTCTTTTCATATAGCGAACACTCCAGGCGGGTCTGAAGACCCGCCTCTACGCTGTTAGATCTTCAGTATGAGGCCGGCCGCGGGTTGGCCGGTGGCGCGGCGGACGCCATCGAGATACATCGACACCTGACGCACGTAGGCGTCCTTCGCCGTCGCGATCTCGATATCGGTCTTGAAGTCGATCACCATCCAGCCCTGCTCTGTCTCGTACGCCAAATCGATCTGGCCGTCGACCATCTCTGGCGTTCCGCTCCCATCGTCGATGCGCAGCGACACCGGTGCTTCGCGCCACACCCTGCGGCCGGCGGCCTGGGCGGCGCGGGCCTGGTCCATTCGCGGATGCTTCAGCACCGCCACGCCGATCACGCGCGCGGCCGCCTGCTCTTCGTCGGTGGCGCCAAGCAGCTTGGCGTGCAGCGCTGACAGCTCGGCCACCTCACTCGCGGTCGCGCTGAGCGGTACTGACGCCAGCAGCGCGTGGACGAGCGTGCCGAAGCGTTTGCCCGAAGGTCGCGGCGATTTCATCGAGGCGTCTTCGATCAGGATGCCTGGAGCCGGTTGAGAACCGCCGGCCAAGCCCTCAAGCCCCCAGGCCCCCAGGACTTCAGGCTCTTTCATCTGCGTCGGCGTGGTGACGATCATGGACGGCACCGAGCCTTGCGCCTGCACGGCGGCCCTTCGTTCGCGCCATTCGTCGTAGCGGGCGCGGTCGGCGGCCACGTCGAGGGGGTTTGCGTCCTTCGAGATGAGATCGTTGCGGCGCAGTCCGCGGCCCTCATCCGTTGAGGCGGCCAGCAGCAGCGGATCCCACCACACCACGGAATACGCCTGGCCGTCGGCTTCGTCGCCGAACTGATACGTGCCCGGGCGAACGGTGTCGTCAACGGGCTGTCCGTCGGCACGGGCGTCGGCCAGGATCGTCTGCTTGCCCTTGAACAACGGCACGCCACGGGCCGGCTGTGGTGAGTCCCACTGGTCCTTCGGCGGATAGAGCGCGCGATTCAGCGGTCGAATCCAGCCCTTGTCGTACGGCCCGTCGCCGACGGCGGGCATCACCAGGATGTCTCGGGCCCGAGTGGCCGCGACATAGGCGAGCCGTACCCCCTCGGCCTCGTCGCGCTTGGCCTCCTGGTCGTTGTGCTCCTGGAGTTCGAGCGGCGACCATCCACCAATCCGCATGGCGCACAGGTTCTTCGACGGATCCAGGTAACGCGACGCATCGTCCAGGCTCAGCTTGCATGCAATATCTGCGAGGATGACGACCGGAAACTCCAGCCCCTTGGCCTTGTGCACCGTCATCAGGCGCACGCCGTCGCTGCCCTCTTCGAGGATCGGTGCTTCCGGCGAATCGGCGCGGCCAGAGGCATCGTGCAGGGTATCGACAAACCCGCGAAACGACAGCCCGCCTTCGAGCTCGTAGCGCCTGGCCAGGTCCGAGATGTGCATCACGTTGGCCAGCACCTGCTCGCCACCGCGCCACAGGATGAAGCCTGCATGCGCACGCGTGACCGCGATCAAACGGCCGATGGTGTCGGCGACGGGACGGTGATTGCGAGCGGCGTGCAGCTCGCGCAGGGTCGTGAGCGCCGTGGTGATGGGCTGCAATCGCTCCGGCACCTCCGCCGGCACGCGGTACGGGTGGAAGGCCCGCGCGATCGAGTGGTACTCGAGCAGTTCCTCTTCGCCGATGGCGAACAACGGGCCGTGCAGCGCGGCATACACCGACAACTCGTCTTCGGGCCATTCGATGGCCGTGAGCGCGGTGCGAATCGCATCGACTTCTTCCCGCTCGTGGAAGGTCTTGCCGCCCACCAGCAGGTGCGGGATGCCACGCGCCTCGAGCGCCTCGACGTACTCGCGCGTGATGTCCTTGCCGAAGTGCAGGAAGCGGCGGAACAGCAGGCACACGTCGCTGGCGACAATCCGTCGACGCTTCTCACCCGCCCCACCAGCCCCAACCGTCCAAGTGCAGTCCGAAGAGAGCAGCCACCCCAGGAAGGCCGCCACTGCCGGCGGTTGTTCCTGGTTGAGGGCCGTCTGGGTGACCTGCGGCGGGCCGTACATTTGCCGGCCGTACGGGCGCGGCACCGGCAGCGCCACAATGGCCGGCTGCTCCGGCGTGTCGTCACGATGACGCAGCAACGGGACGTAGTCGGCTTGCAACGACACCTCGTCACCGTCCATCTCGACGTCGAACGCGGCGTTCACGAAATGCTGGATCGCCGGGACACTGCGAAACGACGTTTGCAGCGTCACCGCGGTCGCGCCGCTGCTGGTGAGGCTGTCGGCGATGCGGCGATAGGCGCCAACGTCGGCGCGGCGGAAGCGGTAGATCGACTGCTTGGGGTCGCCGACGATGAACAAGGCGCCGGGGCGCAGGGCGCCCGTGTCGTCGCCGGCCAGGCGCAGCAACAGTTCCGCCTGCAGTGAATCGGTGTCCTGGAATTCATCGACCAGGATCACGCGAAACCGCTCGCGGAACTCGCGGCACACCTCGGGGTTGCCGCACACCAGCTCGCGCGCCTTAATCAACAGATCCAGGAAGTCGAGCGAACCGGTCTCCTGCTTGCGCGCTTCGTAACGGCGCAGGCATTCACCCATCTCGTCGTGCAGCAACGCCGCCAGGTCGGCATCGGCAGCATCGCGAAAGACGCGCAGGTCCGTCAGCAGGTCCGCATGCGAGGCCAGCGCCTGCTCGCGGGTCACCCCGATGGCGAACGCGGCCCCGGTGCCCTTCTTCGGCTGGGTGAAGTCCCGGTGGTCGGCGAGGGCCACGAGCGCGGCCTCCCACCCGTCCCAGATGCCCTCTGGCACCATGTCGCCCACGCGCCGCTTCTGGCGTTCAATCTCCTGACTGGCCGTGCTGGCCATTGCCAGTGACGTTGACAGGCGATCGTCGCGCTTGATCGGCTTCGCGATCAGGTCGGCGAAGGTCTTCAACTTGGCAATCAGTTTTCTGATCGAGCCCTGGCGGTCGTATACGGGCCGGCGCCACGGCGCGGCGTAGTCGCGCCACTCGCGCAGGGAGCGGGCCGCCACCCGCAATCGCTCAATCGGGCCATCGTCTTTTTCGTCATCAAGCCGAAACTTGACGGGCCGCCGCAGCGAACGTCGCACGCCTTCCTGCGCGTGCCCCAACTGCTCGTGCAACCAACTGGAGAAGGCCTCTTCGAAGAGACGTTCAGACTGCGAGTCCGCCAGCACCGTGAATGCTGGATCGACGCGCGCTTCGACGGGCCGCTCGCGCAACAACTCCGCGCAGAAGCCGTGGATGGTCGTGACGTGCGCCTCTTCGAAGTCGTGCACCGCGGCATCCAGCCGCTGGCCGGCGTCAGACGCCGGCGACGTTCGCGCCCGGGCTCGCTCCAGCTCTTCGCGCAGTCGCAGCGTCAGTTCGCCAGCGGCCTTCTCGCTGAACGTGACGGCGACAATCTGGCCGATGGTGGCTCGCTGGTTTTCGATCAGCGCGACGATGCGGCCGACCAGCTCGGTGGTCTTGCCGGTGCCGGCCGCAGCCTCGACGATCAGTGTTTGATCGAGCTCGCTGGC
>CAMBHC010000122.1 GCA_945866285.1 Candidatus Sulfopaludibacter sp. SbA3
CGAGCGGCAGCCCATGGTCGTGCACCGACGTGTATTGATAGTCCTTGAGGGTGCCGCTGGTTGATTCGCGAACCATCAGCGACCAACGGCCGGGATTAGGACTGGCACCATCTGGCCGCGGCGCGTTGACCTGCCGCGCACGCTCAATCATGTCGGCGACGCTCTTGGGGTATTTCGGACCGAGCGTCTTCAGATACTCCGCGATTTGGACGACGAACTCCGGATAGCGGATCGTGTTGTAATACTCGCCCTTCGCATCGAGGAGCCACTTCGGCAACCGCACGTCGACGATGGTCGCGCCCTGCTTGCGCATGGCTTCGATCGACGACTCCATCACCCAATCCACGTCGGGATCCTGTCCGAAGAAATCGCGGGCAATGCCGAGACGCGCGCCCTTCAGCGCATCGGCCTTGAGCGCTGAGGTGTAGTCGGGTGCGCTGCGGCCTTCGCCGAGCCTGGTGGCGGCATCAGCGGGATCCACGCCTGCCAGCACACTCAGCATCACCGCCACATCTGAAACGTGCCGGGCCATCGGCCCGACGGTGTCGAAACTCAAGGCGAGCGGAATAACACCGTCGCGGCTGACCAACCCCATCGTGGTCTTGAGTCCGGCGATGCCGTTCGCGGTTGACGGTCCGCGCACCGATCCACCCGTGTCGGTGCCAAGTCCGGCCATTGCGAACGCGGCCGCAAGCGATGCGCCGGTGCCACCAGATGAGCCGGCCGGCGATCGTGTGAGGTCGTGCGGATTGAGAATCTGTCCCCCCAACGAACTGTGGGCGGCGCCGGATGCAAACTCCGACAGGTTGGCCTTGGCGATCACCACGGCTCCGGCCGCCCGCAATCTCTTCACGACAAAGGCATCGTCCGGCGGCACGGATCCCTCAAGCAGGACCGAACCGCCTGTGGTCGGTAGATCGCTCGTATCGATGTTGTCCTTGAGGATGATCGGAATACCGTGCAGCGGGGAGCGCGGGCCCTTGGTCTTTCGTTCGGCGTCCATGGCCCGGGCAGTCTCGAGCGCTCTTGGATTCACCGTGATGATGGCGCGCAACGACGGGCCCTGACGGTCGTAGGCCTCGATTCGCGCCAGGAACATCTGAGTCAACCGCTCGGAGGTCAGGGTCCCGCTGGCGAACGCGGCATTGACGTCGGCGATCGTCACCGCGTCGAGGTCGAGGGACTTCTGCGCCGATAACGTCGGGATGGTCAGACCCAGCGCGAGAAGCAGGGCACCGAATCGAGCGAGCGTCTTCATGGACCTGAACTCTACCCCATTCAACCGGCGAACATCTCACCACATGATTCGGATGAATCGGCTCGCGCTTCCCGTTGCGGTGGTCGCCCTGGCGGCCGCGGACATCTGGCGCCGGCGCATGGCGCTGGCGGGGTCGGGTAAGATGTCGGCGAGTGGACTGTGACCTCACGAAGCGCGTCCTCGCGGCCCTCGAACAAGCGCGATACAATCCGATTGAAGGACAAGGCCGACGCGCACGCGTTGAAAATGCGCTTCGGATTGAAGGATTGATGCCGGTCCGAAAGTATCGCTCGATCAACGAGATGCCAGATGAGACTTGGCGGGATCCCGGCGAACCCATTGCTATATCGCGCGATCCGCGAACTCTGGGCCTTCGGCCGACGCACATCCGCACGCCGCTAGCGGCCCGGGGTGTATCGGTTTCGCTCGATCGACGAAATGGACACCGCCCAGCGCGATTGGGACCAGGCGCCCGCACCGGGCGCCCACACCACGACCGCGAGCCGGGATAACCACGAGGATGGCGTTGGCGCCCTACTTCGGCTGGGTCCGGCGCCACTTGTCGTACTGGCGGCGCAGTTCAAGCAGTGGGTTCTCGCCACCGCGTTCCGTCTTCACTGACAGGTTGAGCCACGGGGCCTTGGCGGTGCCGGCATCGGTGACGCCGATGTTCTCGGTGGCATACGGTTGATCGCCACCGCGCGCAACGAGGATGGCGGCCATCGACGTCGTCTGGCGGACCGCGCCGGTGTTGCAGCGGACGTCGCCTCCCGCGATGGAGCCCGCTTCAATCGCACGCATCAGGCGGTCTGACAGCCGGTTGAAACCGGCAGGATCGTCCCAGCGAAACGTATCGAGCGGCCGCTGGACCACCTCGTGGCTTGCCAGCGTATTGCCCTGTGCGCTGACGCCCCGGCTCGGGTCGGCCATGACACCGGCATAGCGACTGACGCCGTCGTCGCCGACCGTCGTGCCCTGGCGCACCGGCGTCGTGAAGCCCGCCGCCCGCACGTAGCCGTTGTTCATCGTTAACACGCCGTATTGACGCCGGTCGGTGTCCTTGTCCCACGCCGGGTCGGTGACCTGGGCGATCACGGCTTCGGCGGTGAGCCCGGCCTTGATCGCTTCAAACACCTTGTTGCGGTTCTTGACATCGAAGCCCGCTTGCGTCGCGGCGGCGCCCTTGCCGGGCACCAGCGCGGCCACGGCATCGCCGAAGCTTTCGACACAGGACGCGACGGCAACGCCGACATCTCCGGTCTTCGGGTCGACGCCGACGACCGACCAGGTGGTCATGTCCATTTGGGTGGGAAGCTGAGTGGCCGTGAGAGAAGACGCGGCCAAAGAGAGGCCGGCCAGCAGAGCAAGCGTGCGATGCATCCAGAACATATGGTTTCCTAATCTCGTGAGGGTTGCCGACCGTTACGTGTTGTCGGGGCTATCTTTACCGATCGGCAATCCAGCGGTCGACGCGTTTCTCCAGCACCGTCAACGGCAGCGCGCCGCCGCCGAGCACGGTGTCATGGAAGCCGCGGATGTCGAAGCGCGTGCCCAGCGCAGACTCGGCCTTTCGCCGCAGGTCCTGGATGCGCAGCATGCCGATCTTGTAGCTCGTGGCCTGGCCGGGGAGCACGAGATAGCGGCGAATTTCCGAGCGCGCCTGCGCTTCGGTGGTCGCGGAGTTGGTCAGGAAGTACTGCACCGACTGCTCTTCGGACCAGCCCTTCGCGTGCATGCCGGTATCGACGACCAGCCGGATGGCGCGCCAGATTTCCGATCCGAGCCGCCCAAACCGAGAATAGGGTTCCTGATACGTGCCGGACATCTCACGCGCCAGCCATTCCGAATACAGGCCCCAGCCCTCGGAATAGGCGGTGAAGCCGGCCTGGCGGCGGAAGGTCGGCACACTGGTCAGCTCCTGCGCGATGGCGATTTGCATGTGATGGCCGGGCAGGCCCTCGTGATACGCGATCACTTCCAGTTCGCTCTTCGGCATCGCCTTCATGTCGAGCAGATGGGCGTAGTAGACGCCCGGCCGCGAGCCGTCGGGTGTGCCAGGAAAATAATGCTGCGCGGCGCCCGGCTGTTCGCGGAACGCTTCGACCCGCCGGACGACGAGATCGGCCTTGGGCAGAATGCCGAAGTACTTGGGCAACACCGCCTTGATCTTGTCGATGGCTGCGGTTGCGTCCGTGATGTAGGCCAGCCGCCCTTCGTCGGTGTTGGGGTAGTAATAGCGCGGGTTATCCTTGCTGTCGCGCAACTCCGCGAAGAACGCCGCGAGGGTGCCAGCGAAGCCCACCTCGTTCTTGATCGCCTCCATCTCGCCACGCAGTCGCGCGACCTCCGCCAGTCCGGTGGCGTGAATCTGATCGGCCGTGAGCGTCGTGGTGGTCTGATTGGCCAGGCGCTCGGTGTAGAAGGCCGCGCCATTGGGCTGGGCGTGCACGCCGGCGGCCTGCTCTGGCGCCAGGGCGCGATCCTCGCGCTGCCACCCGATCAACGAGTCGTAGCCGGCCTTGAAGGGGCCGGTCAGTGCGGCGTGCGCTTCGGCCACCATCGCCTTGGCGCGGGCGTCGGTCAGCAGGCCTTTCTTCTGCAGCTCGGCGATCTTCGTCTTCGCGTCGGCCCACACCGCGCTGTCTGCACCGGTTTCCGTGAAGGGCGGCCCGCTGATGATCTTGGTCGATTCGTTGATGACGAAGTCGTAGGCGAAGCGAGGCGGTCGCACGCCGGTCGTGGCGTTGGTCTTGGAGATCTCAATCAACTGGCGCAACGCCCGCCCCGACTCGCGAATGCGATTGAGGTAGCCCGCCATGTCCGACACCGTGTCCACGCGATGAAAGGCGATCAGCAGCTGCGGCAGGAACGAGTGAATGGCCGACATCTGATCGAAGATGTAGGCATTGGTGCGGAAGCGCGCCGCCGCTTCGGCTTGCTCAAGCTGATACAGCCACACGTCGTAGGACGTCTGCGCCTCGGGTGTCAGCTTGGCGTAGTCGAACGACTTCCGCAGCTCGGCGGCCGCGGCGCGTTGCCACGCCAGTTGCTTGTCCTGCGCGGCGGTCGACATGTCGTCGAGCTCACCGGAGGACTGGCCAAGGAAGGTCTGCTGAATCGGGCTGAAGGCGAGCTGTTCCTTGAACTTGGCCTCGAACCAGGCATTGAGGCGCGTCGTTTCGTCGCCGGCCGGCGGCGCCTGCGCGTGAGGCGTGATCAATGACAGGGCGGAGAGGGCGACGACCAAAACCAAGGTTCGAGACATGGCCCAATTTACCATGCCGATCTTCGTGCCTGTAGACCGGCTGTGTCTCGGATCTGGCACAACGCCGCGCGCCGGAGTGCGTATAATCCGTGCATCGTGAGAACAGGGACGACAGCGAGGGAAACTGACGCCTTCACCGCATGGCTCAACCACGCGGTGCTCCAATGAGCCGTTTCATCGCGTGGCTGGTGCTCGCGGTCGCCGGTTCGTGGCTGTTCCCATCCTGCGCCGGGCCCGCCCCCGCACCCACACTGCCGTTCAGCATCGTCGAGGCGTCAGTACCTGAGATGCAGAAGGCGATGGCAGAGGGCCGGACGACCTCTCGCGAGATCACGACCCAATACCTCACGCGCATTGGCTTGTATGAAGACGCGCTCAATGCGGCCGTCTCGATCAACGCCAACGCGCTGGCGCAGGCCGATGCGCTCGATCAAGAACGGGCGGCGGGACGCATCCGCGGTCCACTGCACGGCATCCCGATCGCGCTGAAGGACAACATTCTGACCAAGGACGACATGCCGACGTCCGGCGGCATGCTGGCCTTCAAGTCCTACAGGGCGCCCTATGACGCGACCCTCGTCATCAACCTGAAAGACGCGGGCGCGGTGATCATTGCGAAATCGACGATGAGCGAGCTCGCTGGGTGGTTCGGCACCGACCGGCGGCCCGGCGGATACAGCGCCGCAGGTGGACAAAGCTACAACCCGTACGACCCTCGTGCCAACGACGATGGCACGCCGGTGCTGGAGGTCTCCGGGTCGAGTTCAGGGGTCGGTGTCGCGGCCAATCTGTGGGCCGCCAATGTGGGCACCTCAACCGGCGGCTCGATTGAAGGGCCGTCGAACGCCAACATGCTGGTCGGCATTCGCCCGTCGACCGGGCGGATCAGCCGCTACGGCATCGTGCCGCTTAGCCTCGATCAGGACACGGCGGGTCCGATGGCCAAAACCGTTGCCGATGCGGCGATTATGCTCGGCGCAATGGAAGGGGTCGCTGTCGATCCCAGCGACCAGCGCACCAGCGAATGCCAAGTGCCGCCCAATCGCGACTACACCGTCTTTCTAAAGACCGACGCCCTGAAGGGGGCTCGCATTGGCATTCCTCGTGCTGGCATTTACGCCGCGCACAAATTTCCCGGCCGTGCCCGTCCGTTTCCAGGCCTGAAGCCCGACGAGGCGCAGTCCATGGCTGACGCGATCGACGCCCTCAAGGCGGCCGGTGCGGAAGTGATCGATCCGGCGGATCTGCCGAGCATGGTCGCAACCGATCCCACGAAGAACCTGACGTCCCACAACATCTGCCAGGTGGCCGCTGATGGCACGGCGGCGGACGACCTCTGCTCGAACGTGCTGCGCTACGGCATGAAGCGAGATTTCAACCTGTGGTTGGCCACGCTTGGCGCGTCGGCCCCGGTGAAGACGCTGAGCGAGCTTCGGCAATGGAACACCGCACATGAACGCCATGGCGCGATGCGCTACGGGCAAGGGCGGCTCGACTATGCTGACGCCGTCGACCTGGAGAAGGACAAGGCGCGTTACGAACGGAACCGCGCAGAGGATCTTCGGCTCACGCGCGAGGAGGGGTTGGACGCCGTGATGACGGCGCATCAGCTCGATGCTGTGATGTTCCCGGAGTCAGGCGGCGCGAACTACGCCACCAAAGCCGGCTATCCCATCGTCGTCGTCCCGTTCGGCATGGTCATCAACTACGCCGACGGCGCCAAGGGCTCACAAGACAAGGTTCGCCCCTTTGGCGTCAGCTTCGTCGGCGGGCACTGCCAGGATCCCAAGGTCGTGGGCATCGCGTACGCCTTCGAGCAGGCCACCAAGAAGCGCGTGCCGCCCAGAGCTGTTCCTGCGCGGCCGTGACAGTGTTTTCCCGCCAGCGGTGAGGGATAGGCTGGTCGCATGGGTGATGCCGTCGAGTGGGTTGGATTCTGGGCCGCGGTGCTGACCACCGTCGCCTTCGTTCCACAACTGCTCCGCACCTGGCGGCGGGGTGGTCACGAGCTGTCCTGGTCAATGCTCGCGCTGTTCGGCAGTGGGCTCTCGTTGTGGTTCATCTATGGGCTCCTGCGCGGGTCAGCACCGCTGATGCTGGCGAAGGGACTCACTGGCGTGCAGGTATTCGCGATCGCGATTCTCAAGCTGCGCGCGCAGCGTCTCGTCAGCAGGGAGGGCTCTCGCGAGGGCGCCCGGCAGTCTGACACCAAAGAGGGCCACGTGGGGTGAACCTCCGCCCCCCCGGGTCCGTATACGGAGGGAGAGGTCTTTCCATGCGCTTCAGCAAGCTGGCCCTGCTCGGGCTCGTACTCGCCGCCGGTCTCAGCGTCGTCGCCTGTGACATCAAGTCCACCGCCAATGGCGATTTCTCGTTCGATATCTCTGGCGGTAAGGCCGAGGACACCTGGACCCGAACCTATACCCTGGCCGACAAGGGGCGTCTCGAGCTGATCAACGTCAACGGCCGCATTACCGCCGAGCGGGCCACCGACGACAAGGTCACCGTCGAAGGCCGCCGCACCGCCAAGGGGTCCACGGACGAGGCCGCCAAGGACCACCTGGCCAAGATGGAAATCCGTGAGGAAGTCAGCGGCGACCGGGTCAGGGTCGAGTCGCGCCCCCCGCGTCTGAGCGGCCTGGCTGGTCACGAAATCGAGTGGACCATCAAGGTCCCTGCGGGAGTGGTCGTGGACCTGCGCACCGTCAATGGCGGCGTGCGCATCAACGGCCTGTCTGGCGAAGTGCACGCCAAGACCACCAACGGCGGCGTGAAGGGCAGCGGCATCACCGCCACCATCCTTGAAGCCTCCTCCGTCAATGGCGGCATCGAGATCGAACTCGCCAGCCCGCTCGACGCGA
>CAMBHC010000123.1 GCA_945866285.1 Candidatus Sulfopaludibacter sp. SbA3
GGACCGCTGGCCCGTGTTCCAAGCGTTGTCAGGCCCGTTGGGCGCCATCGTGTGGCTGAGCATCGCCGGCCTGCAGGTGTGGACGCTGTGGCAGAACCGCCCGGTGGCCCCGCGCTGGCTCGAACGGTGGAGCCTCGGCCGCATCACCATCGCGATCTGGGTCGCGACGGCGGCGCTGGCCGGCCTCGCCGGCGCGCGACTCACCGGAACCCCTGTCTTCCCGTCGGGCGATGAGCCGCATTACCTGGTAGTAGCGCAGAGCCTGTGGCGCGATGGCGATCTCAAGATCGAGAACAACCACCGGCGCGGCGACTACAAGGAGTACTTCACCGCCGATCTCAAACCGGACTACCTGACGCGCGGCAGCGACCAGGAGATCTACCCGATCCGTCCGCTCGGCCTGCCACTCTTGATCACGCCGATTTACGCGGCCGGCGGCTACGCGGCGGTGATCGTGGCCCTCGTCCTGATCGGCGCCACCGCCGCCGCCATCGCGTGGTGGTGGACCATGGCGACGCTGAACACCGCAGGCGCCGCCACGTTCGCGTGGGCCGCCATCGTGGGGTCGGCACCCTTTTTGTTCAACACGTTCACCGTGTATCCAGAGATCGTCGCGGCACTGGCAGTGATGATCGCGCTCGTCACCACGGTCCGGACGGCGCCCGCCGATCCGGGGCTCGGCCGATGGCTCGCCGTCGGCGTCGCGTGCGGATGCCTGCCGTGGCTGAGCACGAAATATGCGCCGATGTCCGGCGCCCTCCTGCTGGTGGCGATGGCACGGCTGATGGGAAAACAGGGACCTGCTCCCTTTTTACGAGATCCGAAAGTGTGGGCGGTGGTCGGACCATATGCCCTCTTGGTGATCGCGTGGCTCGCGTATTTCTACGCGTTCTGGGGCAGTCCCCTTCCGACCGCGCCCTACGGCTCGAACGTGCAGACGTCCCCGCTGAACCTGTTCTTCGGTGCGCCCGGACTGTTTTTTGATCAGGAGTACGGGCTGCTCGCCACGGCGCCCGTCTACATCCTCGCGGGGACCGGGTTCTACCAAATGTGGCGAGCCGGCGGCGAATCGAAGCGGCTGGCTATCGAGATCGCATTCGTGTTCGCCGCGTTGCTGGGCACCGTGGGCTCACACCGGCTCTGGTGGGGCGGCACCTCGGCGCCGGCGCGGCCGCTGGCGTCGGGACTGTTGCTGCTCGCGGTACCGATAGCGACGGCGTTTCGCTCGGCGCCGGCCGGCTCGGCCCGACGGGCCGGTCAGCATCTGCTGCTGTGGATCGGCGTCGGCATCGCCCTGACGCTGGCCCTTGCGCAGGACGGCCTGCTGATCAACAACGCGCGCGATGGCACGTCCGCGCTCCTCGAGTACTGGTCGCCACGGTGGGAGCTGTGGACGCTGGCACCCACGTTCATCCTGCACGCGACGCCGATTGCGTGGGCGCGCACGCTCTGGTGGCTGGCCATTGCCGGCGGTGCCGGCTGGTTCCTCTCGCGGCGGACGACCACGAATCCGGGCCGGGCCGCGCTGACGGCGATCGGAACGCTGACAGCATCCCTGCTGATCGTCTCGGCCACGCTGCCGTTCCTGCCGATGGGCGCGCCCATGCCGCGCGTCGACCTCGGTGCGCGGTCGCGCCTGGCCACCCTCGATGGGTTCGACGGACGCGTGCGGCCCGCCGCGATCATCTACGACCCTCTGCGACACGTGGCAGCGGCCGCGGTCCTGTCCGAAGTGCGGCTCGGGGTAAAACCCCTGCAACGCAGCGACCCGCAGCCGCTCCGCGTGATTCATAACGGCCGCTTTTCCCTGCCGGCCGGGACCTACGCCATCGACGTGACGTTTGGCGATCGCGTCCCCACGCGGCCGACGCCGTTCTCGCTGCAAGTGGGACGCATCGGTCCCCCGCTGCAATCGTGGACGCTGCAGCCCGCAGCCGGCGAGAAATGGCACACGACCCTGTGGCTGGCCCTCGACGCCGGCTTCGTCGGCTTTCGCGGGCCCGCAGAAATGGAGCGGGCCATTGCCGACATCACCATCACGCCGATGGCCGTCACCGATGTCGGCGCCCGTCCCCGCGCCGGCGAGGTGCTGGCGGCGGCGACCTACGCCGGCGTCATGTGCTACTTCCACGAGGAGCAGATGTACCCTGAGCCCGGCGGCTTCTGGACCGTCGGCCGCCAGGCGGCGGTGACGGTGGCGACGCCCGCCGGACGCACGGCCCCAGTGGTGTTGCGCATTCACAGTGGCGGACAGGCCAACACTGCCACGATCAGCACGTTTGGCTGGCAACGCCAGCTGGCACTCGTGCCCGGGCAGGCGGCGGAGGTGGAGCTGCCAATCGTCGCCGGTGGCGTGATTCCCCTGACGATTGCCACTGACAGTAACTTCTCGCCCCGGGCAATCGATCCGGCGTCGAACGATACCCGGCTCCTTGGCATCTGGGTTGAGATCGGTGGCGCTGGTGCCACCGTCGTCGACCCGGTCAAGCCGTCGTCCTGATCGCGCCCGCCGCCTCGCCGCCCTTTCCTCGGTAGAATCACAGACGTGTTGCGCTTCGCCCAATGGTGGCCCGCGATCACCTGCGCGACCGCGCGTCGGCGAAGTGCTATCGGCCGCGCGATACGGCGACGCGACGTTCTATTTCTACGATCAGGCGTACGCCGAATCGAACGGCTTCTGGACGGCCGGCCGGCGGACCTCCAACGTCACAATCACCGTGCCGCCCGAGCGAACCACGCCCGTGGTACTGTTCATTCATGGTGGCGGCGTCGCCACTCACGTCACCATCTCCTCGTTCGGGTGGCAGCGTGAGTTCGACCTGCTGCCCGGAAAGGGAGCCGAAGTCGAGCTGCCAGTCGCAGCCGGCGGCATCTTGCCGCTGACCATCGCCACCAGCGCGGGATTCTCGCCAGCGCAATTCAATCCGGGCTCCAAGGACCTGCGGTTCCTCGGAATCTGGGTGGAAGTCCAGAACAGGGTGAAGCCGCCATCATGAGCACCATTGCCGACCTTCGACGTGAATATGCCAGCCGCGCCCTGGGCGAAGACCAGGCCGATGCCGATCCGATTCGCCAGTTCGCCGAGTGGTTCGAAGAGGCCGCCAACGCGCAGATCCTCGACGTCAACGCCATGACCCTGGCCACCACGACTCCAGACGGTGATCCCGACGCCCGCATCGTCCTGTTGAAGGGCTTCGACGATGACGGCTTCGTGTTCTTCACGAACTACGAAAGCGCCAAAGGCCGCGAGTTGGAGATGACACCGCGGGCGTGCCTGCTGTTCTTCTGGGTCGAGTTGGAGCGGCAGGTTCGCATCACCGGGTCGGTGACGAAGGTGTCAAAGGCGGAGTCGGACGAATACTTCCACTCCCGCCCCGTCGAGAGCCAAATTGGCGCGTGGGCATCCGCGCAAAGCACCATCGTTGCGGACCGCGCCCAGCTCGAGGCGCGCTATGCCGCCATGGCGGCGCAATACGCCGGCCAGGTCGTACCCCTGCCGGCGTTCTGGGGTGGCTATCGGGTGGCGCCAGAAAAAGTGGAGTTCTGGCAGGGCCGGCCCAGCCGCTTGCACGATCGCCTGCTCTACACCCGCGCCGCTGGCGGCTGGACCCGCAGCCGGCTCTCGCCTTAGAGATCGAGCGTTCCTTCACCGACGCGCACGGCTTTACCGCCCACCTGCACGCGCGTGATGACGCCGTTGGCGTCTTCCGTGATGCGCATGTGAATGCGGCTCGGGCGACCCATGGCCACGCCCTGCAGGCTGACCATGTCTCGCCGCTGCTCGCGCGTCACCAGGCCGTGCTTCACGAGATACGAACCTAACGGACCGCTCGCACCACCGGTGGCTGGGTCCTCAGGTACGCCCTGCGACGGAGCGAACATCCGGCTATACACGGCCACCGCTGGGTCCACTGGTTCGGTGCTGAAGAGAAACACGCCGACGTGGCCGCCGGGGAATGCGCTCGTGAGGCGACGCAGGGCGCCAAGGTCAGGTTCGGCGGCATCGACGGCGGCGCGCGTCTGGACGGGCACGAAGCTGAACGCTGCACCGCACGAGATTTCCTCCACCGGCAGTCCCGTGGCATCGACCGCCGCGAGGTCCACACCCGCGGCGCGAATGATCTCGGCCCGCGACGAGGCCGGCTGGCGATAGTCGGGGGGCCGCTGATCCATCCACGCAAACGATAACGCTCCGCCTGCCCAGGTCAGTTCCACCGGCGTGGGGCCGACGCCGAGCCCAAACACCCATCGCTCACGGCCGGCGGCAATCACCCCCTCGTGCGCGAGCGCGAAGGTGGTGCCGATGGTCGGATGGCCGGCCATCGGCAGTTCCGAGCCGGGCGTGAAGATGCGCATGCGCACGTCGGTGCCCGGCGTCTCGGCCGGCAACAGGAACGTGCACTCGGAGAAGTTCATCTCGCGCGTGACGGTCTGCATTTGCGCAGCCGTCAACCCGCGACCATCCGGGAAGACCGCCAGTTGGTTGCCTTCGAACTTGCGATCCGTAAAGACGTCGTAATGCAAATACCGCATGAAGTGATTCTAGCCGTATAGAATCGCCGCGTGATGCTTCGCGGCGCTTTGGTGATCGCCCTTCTCACCACGACGGCCCTCCCCGCCACGGCCCAACTCACCATCGTCGCGCCCGCCGCGCCGGGTGGCGGCTGGGATCAGACCGCTCGTGTGCTGCAGCGCGTGCTGGCCGAGATCGAGCCGGCCACCAGCGTCCAGGTCGACAACATTCCTGGCGCGGCCGGCACCATCGGGCTCGCGCGGTTCGTGCAATCCGAGCGCGGTAATCCCCACGCCTTGCTGGTGACCGGACTCGTCATGGTCAGCGGCGTCATCACCAACACGTCGCCGGTGTCGCTCTCGGACGCCACACCGATCGCGCGGCTCACCGGCGAGACGGAAGTGATCGTCGTGCCGGCCAACAGCCCGCATCAGACGCTCAATGACCTGGTCAGCGCCTTCACGCAGGACCCCGGCAGCGTGTCGTGGGGTGGCGGCTCCGCCGGTGGCACCGACGACCTGCTCGTGCGCCTGCTGGCGGAACAAGTGGGCTTGCCGGCGTCGCGCGTGAACTACATCGCGTTCCCGGGTGGCGGCGCGGCGCTGGCGGCCGTCCTCAGCGGACAGTTGACTGCGGCGGTCAGTGGCTACGGGGAGTTCGCCGGACAAATCGCCGCCGGCCAGTTGCGGCCACTCGCCATCTCGGCGGCCGCGCGCCTGCCGGGCATCAACGCGCCGACGCTGCGAGAGTCCGGCGTCGCCCTCGACCTCGCCAACTGGCGCGCCATCGTCGCGCCACCCGGCCTGTCCGATGCCGAACGCGATGCCCTGATCGTCCGCGTGACCCGCGTGGCGCGAAGCGCGGCGTGGCAGCAAGCACTCACCCAGAACGGCTGGGACGATCTCTTCCTGCCTGGCGCCGACTTCCGCCAGTTCCTGCTGGCCGAGCAGGCTCGCGTGGAGGCGGTGCTGCGACGCCTCGCCGCGGCCGACACCGCTCCGTCAGCACGCTTCACCATGGCGGTAACGCCAACGACGATTCCGAACGCAACGGTGACGATCTTCGGACTGCTGGCGGCCGCCCTGGTCGTCTCGCGACAGCGCAATCGCGCACCTGTCGCCGCGCCGGCGCCAGGCCAGACGAGCGCTGCCATCCTGGGCCTCACGCTGCTGGTCCAGCCACTGCTGTTGCTGGCGGCGGGCTTCATCATCGCGTCCACGGTCACGTTCGTCGTCACGGCACACGCCTGGCGCGGCGTACGGCCGGCGCTTGCCACGCTCGCACGTGACGCTGCCATCGGTGTCACCTTCGCCGCCATCATCTACGTCGTCTTTTCCTCGGGTCTCGGCGTGGCCTTGCCGTAGATGGGAGACCTCTGGGCCGGCTTCGTCGTCGCGCTGCAGCCCATCAACCTGATGTGGGGCTTGGCGGGTGTCACGCTCGGCACCGCCGTCGGCGTCCTGCCGGGAATCGGCCCGGCACTGACCGTCGCGCTGCTGCTACCTGTCACCTACGGGCTCGATCCCACCGCGGCGCTGATCATGTTCGCCGGCATCTACTACGGCGCGATGTACGGCGGCTCGACGACGTCGATCCTGCTGAACACGCCTGGCGAGAGCGCGACCATCGTGAACGCCATTGATGGCTACCAGATGGCGCGCAACGGTCGCGCCGGCGCGGCATTGGCGACGGCGGCGATCGGGTCATTCGTCGCCGGCACGCTCGCCACGCTCGCCCTCAGCGTGACGGCGCCGCTCATGGTGAAGATGGCACTGGCGTTTGGACCCGCGGAGTACTTCGCGCTGATGGTGCTGGCGTTTGTCACCGTGACGACGGTCCTCGGCGGCCGCGGCGCGCGACTGGCCGGATGGGTCAGCTTGATGCTGGGGCTGGCCCTCGGCAGTGTCGGTATCGACGGCTTGAGTGGACAGGCACGATTCACGTTTGGCATTCCCTATTTGCTGGATGGCATTGATCCCGTCATCGTCGCCATCGGCCTCTTCGCCGTGGGCGAAACCTTGTGGGTGGTCAGTCGCGGTCCAGATCACGACCACGTGTTGCCGGTGCGCGGCTCGCTGTGGATGACGCGCGAGGAGTGGCGGCGGTCGTGGAAGCCATGGTTGCGCGGCACCGCCATTGGTTTTCCGATGGGCGCGCTCCCGGCCGGCGGCGCCGAGTTGCCAACGCTGATGTCGTACGCGATCGAGAAGCGGCTGTCGTCGCGGCCGGAGGAATTTGGCCACGGCGCCATCGAGGCGGTCGCCGGTCCCGAGGCCGCGAACAACGCCTCAGCCGCGGGCACGCTTGTGCCGCTGCTCACACTGGGACTGCCAACCTCGGCGACCGCGGCCGTCTTGCTGGCTGCCTTTCAGCAGTTCGGCCTGCAGCCGGGACCGTTGCTGTTCGAGCACGAGCCAAAGCTTGTGTGGGGCGTGATCGCCAGCCTGTATGTCGGCAATGCGATGCTGCTGGTGTTGAACCTGCCGCTGGTCGGGCTGTGGGTGAAGCTGCTGTCGATCCCTCGCCCCTGGTTGTACGGCGGCATCCTCGTGGTGGCCTCTCTCGGCGCGTTCAGCGTGCATCGCTCAGCGGGAGATTTGTGGCTGGTGGCGGCCATCGGCGGCATTGGCTTCGTCCTCCGCCACATTGACGCGCCGGTGGCGCCGGTGATGATCGGCCTGATTCTCGGTCCCGCTGCGGAGCAGCACCTCCGCCGCGCACTCGCGATCAGCCAGGGCGACTGGTCGGTATTCCTGACCCACCCGCTCTCGGCCGCGCTGCTGGCTGTGGCGGCCGTCATCGTGCTGCTCGGCCTGCGCCGGCCCGGCACGTTACAATCGCAGTCATG
>CAMBHC010000124.1 GCA_945866285.1 Candidatus Sulfopaludibacter sp. SbA3
CGCCTCACTTCTTGGTCTTCGCGAAGTACGCAGTCCTGAGCGCGTCGACCAGCCGCTGATCGACCAACCCCGGCGGGTTGCCCTGGTAGTTCAGGTTCTTGTCGGCGCGAAACTTGTCCACCGCGGCAATCGTGTCATCGTCAAACGTCCCGTAGTCACGCGTGTAGGCGGCTGAGGCCTGGCGCGACTCGGCCTGCGCCTTGTCGAAGGCGGCGGGAGTGGTCTTTCGCAGTTCCTGCATGGCCGGCGTGTTCATCGAGGCCGGCGCCTCCGGGAATGCGGCAAGGGTCGCCTTCCAATAGCCCAGCGCGTGCAGCATCCGCTTCAGCTCGATGACGTCGGCGCCTTCGACCTTCGAGAAGTTGCGATAGCCCAACCGGCGCCCGGTCGTGTAGTAGATGCGCTTCAGCTCCGCCACCGGCTCCGGATGCTCGCCGACTTCAATGGCCAGCGTAATGTGATCGCCGCCGCGGCCGGGGTCGTTGGGATCCGCGATCTTGATGGCGGCCGACTGCAGGTTGCCCCAGCGCCGATCGCCACCCTTGGCCTGGCCGGCTTCCATGGCCAGAATCATCCGTTCCGCCAGCGGCATGCCGGTGCCGGCGGAGGCCTCGAACGTGGTGGCGACCGCTTCGACCACTTCCGGACCAACCATGATGTTGGCCTGCACGGTGTAGTTGAGGCCCTGGCGGCTGCCGGCCCAGTTGCCGTTCTGCTTGCCAGTGTGCGCGGCCGCCCGGCCCTTCATGTCGATCAGGGCGAGCTGACGCGACTCGCGCTGCTGGTCGTCGGCGAGCAGCTGCGCCAGCGCCACAGACGGCTCCACGCCCTTGGCGAGCAGGTCCAATCCGCGTGGTCCGTACTCGACCATTGTTGACGCTTGCGTGCAGACAGCGCCGATGCCGGCGCGCACGTGCGGCACCGCGCGACCCACGAACGGCACGCGCGTCGTGACGCCAGCGCCCGACTGCCCGGTCACCGGATCGATCGCGCACAGCGAGAACGTGGAGTACTGCGGTAGACCCTCATCGTTGAGGGTCACGCCGTCAGCCGCCCGCTGCTGCGCCATGGCCGTCACCGAGAGCAAGCCACCGATTACGACTGCGCCGATCAACTGTTTGTTCATAGCGTTCTCCGCACTCCAGCACCTAAGCACTTCAGCACCTGAGCACTCCAGCACCTGAGCACTCCAGCACCTGAGCGCTCCAGCACCTGAGCACTTCAGCACCTGAGCACTTCAGCACCTGAGCACTTCAGCACTTGAGCACCTTTAACGGACCCACAAGCTACGAGTGATAGTTGGCGAGCCGCAGGCCTCGAACCAGTCGACGCCCTCGCTCACCAGGTCGAACTTCAGCCCATACCGCCCTGGCGTCGGCGGCGCGGGTACTTCGATCTGTACCGCGGCCTGCGCGCCAGGAGCGAGATCGTGGGGCAGCCACGCCCGCGCGTAATCGCGATTGATCATCGCGCCGGTGTCGGTCGTCAACTGGGCGCCCAGGCGAACGAGCCGACGGCCATAGCTGGCCTGCGCCCGAAATGGTCGCGCCGAGAGGTTCGTGACGTGGGCGGTGAGCGTCAGCGGCGTATCGGTGCGGGCCAGGAACGGCAGGTCGGGCAGCACGGTCCGGACATCGATCTCGGCCCGCGGCGTGGCGCCAGGAATGGCGTTGCCCAGGTTGTTGCTGTCCCAGATTTCGTAGCGGATGCGATCGTGATCGGGCGTGCCAGGCACGAACCGGCGCGAGAAGCCGTCTTCAGGGTGATCGGTGATCTCCCAGCACAGGCGGTCCACGCCCAGGTCGGCGGCCATGCGCTGCGCGCGCGCCATCTCCTCGTCGTGATCGTTCCAGTTGAAGAGGATGTAGCGCCAGTTTACGAACGGCACGTCGCGGCCGCTCTTGGCCTTTTCGTCAAGCAGGGCGCGCAGGTTGGCGATGGCTTTCTCGAAATTCCCCCGCTGGCGATACTTGACGTAGGCCTCCTGCGACGAACCGTCGAGTGAGAAGGTGACTTCGTCAATGCCCGAGTGCGCGAGCTGGCGCGCCTTCTCCTCGGTGAAGGCGAGTCCGTTGGTGCTGGTGTAGAGGTAGATGTGGGGGAACGTCGTCTTGATGTACTCGCACATCTCGACGGCCCGCTTGTGCAGGAACGCCTCGCCGTAGTTGAAGAAGTCGATGCGTCCCAATGACGGTCCGGCTTCGTCCACCACCTTCTTGAACACGTCGAAGTCGAGCATGCCGGCCTGGCGCGTCCGGGTGATGCCGGTTTCCGGCGCGCAGCAGGCGTTCAGGCACGAGATGTTACAGGCCGCCGTGCACTCGATGTAGAGCCGTCCCGGGATGCCGGCGACATTCAGCTCGCGCTGGGGCGGCGCTTCGTCCTGGGCGAGCGGCAACTTGAGTGGGCAATCGCCGCAAAAGGTGGAGCCGCCGTGGTTGAGGTCGGCGCGCAGTTGCGACGCCACGGGGCCCTGCCAAATGTCGGCCACGGACGAGGTGCGCGTGTCGCCGAGGACGCGCGTGGCATAGGGATCGGCGCACCCGCACACCATGCGGCCATCGCACAGCAGCACGCCAATCGACCACGGCCACGAACAGGTAAACCGCGTGGCTTGATAGTTCAGCGACACACTAGCCCTCTTCGGTCTTCTTCAGCTTCCTGAAGTACGCGTCGGCGAGGTCGTTCTCGTAACGGTTCTGACCCATAAACAGACTGTCGAGCAGGTACGCCTGCTGTTCCTCGGCCGTCATCTGCGCGATCAAGTGCTTGATCTCGCGGTTCATGTCTTCGTACGAGCGATTGAGATCCTTCTTGACCGTGACCTCTTGGTAGAGCGCCTCGTGGATCGCCAGCAGGTCGCCGTCGAGGACGACCGCGGTGCCCGATGTGGTCTTGATGCTCCGCATGGTTAACCCCCGAAGCTCTGGACCGCGCCGGCTTCGTCGGGGAACATCTTCAGAAAGTTGTGGGCCCCGGTCATGGTCAGCATGGTCTCGACCCGCTTGTTGACACCGGCGAGCCGCAACTCGCCGCCGGCGGCGGACGTCTGGCGATACAGGTCCATCAGGCAGCCGATGGTCGCCGAGTCGACGTAGGTGACCTTCGACAAGTCGATCATCACCTTCTTGTCGCCGGCCGTGAGCAGCGCCATGACCGCTCCGGAGAAGTCGGCCAGCAGCGGATACATCAGGCGCGTTTCGCCCACGCGGACAATGGCGACGCCTTGCGTGCGATCGGTCGTGAGATTCATCCCGTTACCCCTTCGTCTTCTGCTCGAATGCGTCGCACCTGGCGAGCGAGTTCGGTGCGGCCGCGGTTGATGCGCGACTTCACGGTGCCTTCCGGTAGGTTCAGCTGGTCAGCGATTTCCTGGTACGACAGCTCCTGGAGGTCGCGCTTGACCACCGCCTCGCGGAGCGTTGGCGGCAGCTCGGCCATGGCCTTGCGCAGCAATTCGACTCGGTCGGCCTGTTCCAGGGCCTGGTACGCGTTCTGGCCGGGGGCCGCCGGCGTCAGCTCACCGGCGTCGACATCGCGAGCGATCGTCTCGCGCTCCTTGCGGACGCTGCGGTAGTGGTCGATGCACAGGTTGCGGCTCACGCTGACCAGCCAGGTCTGGAAGTTGGCGCGGCGGTCGAACGTGTGCAGCGACTTGAAGATCTTGAGGAAGATGTCCTGCGTCAGGTCTTCCGCTTCGTCGTGCCGGCCCGTGAACTTGTAGGCGATGTTGAAGACCTTGCGCCGATGCTGGCGCACGATCTGCTCCCACGCAAGCTGATCGCCGCCCAGGCAGTCGGCAATCAGCGCGTCGATCGCTGCCGTGGGATTGGGCGTGGGATCAGGCATGGGTCAGAGGGTCGAAGACGAGGTATCCCCGACCCGGAATCATACCATCCCGTCACGGCTGGATTGCCCTGCCGACGCGATAGAATCAAGGAAGTGGGCCTTCAGGACATCGCCGCCGCCGTCGGTACACCTTGCTACGTCTATGACGCCGGCCTGATTCGCACCGCCTACGCCACCCTGGACGAGGCGTTCGAGGGCTATCCGCACGCGATTCACTACGCGCTGAAGGCGAATTCGGCACTGGCCGTCGTGCGCCTGATGCGCGCGCTGGGTGCCCATGCCGACGCTAACTCGCTCGGCGAAGTCGACGTCGCGACCCGGTGCGGGTTCCGCTACGACCAGATTGTCTTCACCGGCGTCGGCAAGAGCGCCGCGGAGATCGATCGCGCGGTGTCGCTCGGGCTATTGGCCATCAACGTCGAATCACCAGGCGAACTGGATCGCATCGATCAGCGCGCCGTCGCGCAGGGCACCGTCGCGCGCGTGGCGTTGCGAGTCAACCCCGACATCGATGCCAGGAGCCATCCGCACATTTCCACGGGATTGAAGTCGAACAAGTTCGGCGTGCCAATCGACGAGGCACCGGCCCTGTTTCGCGAGATGGCCCGGCGCAAAGGCCTGCAACCGGTGGGCGCGCACGTCCACATCGGTTCGCAGATCACCACGCTCGAGCCGTTGACCCGCGCCGCCGAAGCCGTGGTGGCACTGGCCCAATCGCTGCGGGCTGAAGGCATCGCCCTGCAGCACCTCGACATGGGCGGCGGACTTGGCATTTCATACGACGGTGGCCCGGTGGTGAATCCGGCAGACTATGTGCGCGCGCTGGTCACCGCGACCAGGGACAGCGCCCTGAAAATTGCCATCGAACCTGGGCGCGTGCTGGTCGGCCCGGCTGGCGTGCTGCTGACGACGGTCGTTGACGTGAAACAGTTCCCTGGCGCCAAGCGATTCGTCGTGGTGGATGCCGGCATGACCGAGCTGATGCGGCCCGCGCTCTATAACGCGTTCCACCGGATTGAACCGGTCGTGCCGAGAGCCGGTGAGCCAGGCCCGGTGGATGTGGTGGGGCCGATCTGCGAAAGCACCGACTCGTATGCGCGCGATCGCCAACTGGCGCCGGTCGAGGTCGGCGACCTGCTGATGGTGCGCGACGTTGGCGCCTATGGCGCGGTCATGGCCCATACCTACTTGCGCCGGCCGCTGTCGCCCGAAGTAATGATCGAACGCGGCGAGTGGCGGGTGATCCGCCGCCGGCAGACGCTCGACGAACTACTTGCTCTCGAAACCGAATGATCGCCAAGCCCCCGAGTTCCCAAGCCGCCAAGCCCGTCGGGCATCTGATTGCCTTCGAAGGCCTCGATCAAAGTGGCAAGCAGACCCAGGCCGAGCGGCTGCTCGCGGCCTTTCGCGCTGCCGGACGTGGGGCCGAGTTCCTGACCTTTCCTGAATACACCACCGCCATCGGCACCGAGATTGGCCATGCCCTGCAGGGCGAGCGCGACTACGACCCCGACACGCTGCAGTTGCTCTACATTGCCAACCGCTTCGAGTTCCGTCCGCAGATCCTGCGGTGGCTCGACGAAGGCCGCATGGTGGTGTGTGACCGCTACCTGGCCTCGAGCATCGCGTATGGCCAGGCGCAGGGGCTGGACGCCGCGTGGCTGTCCCAGATTCAGCGCCGCCTGCCACAGCCGTCGTTGACGCTGTTGCTCGACATTCCGCCCGACGCATCACTCATCCGCAAGCAGGTGGCACGTGACAAGTTCGAGCGCGACCTGCCGCTGCTGGGCCGCGTGCGCGAAAGCTACCTGGGCCAGGCCGGATGCGACGCCACCTGGGTGCACCTCGACGGCGCGCGCGACAAGGATGCCGTGTCAGCCGACGTGCTCAGCGCCGTCCGGTCACGACTCGGGCTGCTGTAAGCGCCCGCACTTCCTTCACGCCGCCCGCCTTCAACACCCGCGCACACGCCTCAAGCGTCGCGCCCGTCGTCGAGACATCATCCACGAGCACAACCACCGACGGTAACGGTTGCGCAACTTGTCCGACGGCCGGTCCACCGTAGCCTTGGCGAAGGCGGAACGCATCACGCACGTTCTGGTGACGCGCATCCGCCGGCAGCTCGACCTGAGAGGTCGTGTCCCTGACGCGCCGCAGCAGGGGAGCGACCGGCAGGCCGAGCTGTTGCGCCAGCTCGTCGGCCTGGTTGAAGCCGCGCTCGTGCTCACGCCGAGGATGCAGCGGCACCGGCACGGCCACGTCGGCGCCGTCCAGCAGCAATGCGCCACTCGATCGCATCAGCGCACCCAGCGGGCGCGCGATGGAGCGGCGCCGCTCGTATTTGAGCGCGTGGATGATGTCGCGCAGACGCCCTTCATACAGGTCGACCGCGCCAATCCAGTCCACCGCGTGATCGCCATGCAACTGTTCATTGAGCGACGGGCCGCGCCTGAGCGATGCCCAACAGCGGTCGCACACCGCTCCATCCAGCGGGTGGCGCAGAATCTGCGCACACGCGGCGCACGGCGGCTCGAAGAGGGAAGAGAGGAGGAGGTTGGCGAGGGGGCGCCAGGTCATGCGCGCCCCAGAGGGTCAGGCGGGACGAAAGTCCCGCCTCTGCGCGCCTGCAGATGAACGTAGAGGCGGGGCTTCAGACCCGCCTGTCGGGTGCTAGTCCTGGTCGGGGAGTTCGTGACGGACGGCGCTGCCCCACAGGCGATCGAGGGCGTAGAAGTCGCGCGCGTGCTTCGAGAAGACGTGGACCACGAAATCGAAATAGTCGAGCAGCACCCACTCGGCGCGCGCGTAGCCTTCCACGAGCGACGGACGTTGCTTCTGCCCCTTGAGCGTTTCTTCCACCGCATCGGCAATGGCCTGTACCTGCCGCGGATTCGCACCCGAGCAGATCACGAAGTAATCCGTAAACGCGCCCGCCTTCTTCAGGTCGAGCACCACCACGCCGGTGGCCTTCTTGTCCTGCGCCGCGTCAATCACGGCCTGGATGACCTTGGGCAGCTTGGGCCGGCGCGGCGAAGCCACCTTCGTGCTTGCCTCGCCGGAGCCCGCCGACTTGCCCACCGCAGCCTTGGCGGAGGTGGACGCTTTGGCGGGGGAGGGGCGAAGGCGGGGTTTGGGTTTCCGCGGACTCGGGGTCTTTGCCATGCAAGGTGCTTTCCAGTTGGGCAGGCGGGTCTAAAGACCCGCCTCTACGTACAGGCGATGGGTGGAGATGTAGGACGCAACGGATGCGGGAACCAGCTCGCTGATGCTCTCACCCGCACAGACCCGGCGGCGAATCGTCGTCGATGAAACATCAGGGGTTTCGGCCTGAATCAGGATGACCGCCAGCCTGGCGCTTGCGGCTTTGGACTTGAACACGTCCGGGGTTGTCATGCGTTCAGCAAGGTCGGGCAATCGCTTCTGCAGAGAGTCTAGCGTGGTTCCGGGCCGCGCGACGACAGCGAAGTGAGCCAGGTCGAGGACGGCCGGGTAGC